>JASHUR010000379.1 GCA_030039895.1 Acidobacteriaceae bacterium
CTGTTCAGCACCGGCTTCCACCCGGCGTTCTCAATGCCTCCCACCGGCGGCTCCGCCGAAGTCGAATTCAGCCGCTCATGGAAGAACGCTGCCCAGTTGTACGGGGCCACCTGGTTCAACGCCGCCACCAGCTGATCAAAGGTGTAGGTCTTCACCTGTGGTCCCTCATTCGGACCGCCGTGGAAGAGATGGCAGAAATCGTCGATCGACTTCTTTCCGTGCGTCGTGTCGTGGATGATGGTCGCGACCTCCAGCCACATCAGGTCGCCCTCCTCGTAGTAGTCCTCAGCGCGCCGCCAGTTCAGCCATCCTCGCGCAAAGTGCAATTCCGGCTCTGCAACGGCCGTGTCCAGCAGCGGACGCCACGTCCGCCCGGGCCGTCCCGGTCCCAGTTCCGCTGCCAGGCTTGCCAGGTAGTCACGATACTGCTCCGGCGTCCACAGCCCGCTGCGCGCCGCCAGCATCGGGCCCAGATAATCCGTCAGCCCTTCGTAGACCCACAGCAGGTCCGTCTTTTCCGCCACTTCGTAGTACGGCGGCGTCAGGTCTTCAGGCCGCCGGAACTTTCCGTTCCACGAGTGCACGTACTCGTGCGGCAAAATCCTCCCCACAATAAAGGCTCCGCCCGGCTCCAGCAGCGTTCGCTCCGGCAATCGGCTGTCGTTCGATTCGTGATGCTCCAGCCCGAAATGCGCTACGTGGTCGCTCAGCGTCAGCAGAAAGTGATAGTCGCGGTAGTGCCGTGTCCCGAACAGCAGCCCGGCCTGCACCACCAGGTTCTTCATGTCCTGCTCGACCGCCGGACTTATCGCCAGTGCCGCCTCGCTGTCCGCCACCATGTCGAGCTCTTCATGGATCGGATCGCCCGCCGGCGTCAGATCGATGTCCCGGTAATACTGCCCCTCGATAACCGGCGAATCCACCAGCCGGTTCAGCGATACGGGTGTGAACGTCACCTCGTTACCCGCCTCGCTCTTCACCGGCAGGGCCGTCCCGAACTTCCACCCCTCAGGCAGAATCAGCTTCGTTGTGAAGATCTGCTGCTGCGCCGTCTCGTCCGCCCGGTACAGCGTCACCGTGTTCCACTCCAGCGCCAGCAGCTTGTCCGTTGCAGAATTCTCCTCCGGCTCCAGATAGTCGTACTGCGCGTCCAGCTCTGTCGCACCCGCCGGCACATCTACATGGAACGTGAATACGTCCAGCAGATCGCGCCGCCACGGAACCACTTTGCCGTTCGCCTCGAACTTCAACCCCGTCAGGTTCGCAATCGGCCCCGACGGCTGATGTTCACCGGGAATCCACTTCGGGTAATAAATCGTCAGCGGCCCCGGCTGCACCGGGATCGCCTCGCGCACGTGCAGAATCTTCAACGGCGATTGCGTTGTGTCCACCGTAAGAGCAATCTGCGTTTGCCCCCACGCCATCGGCAGCAGAAGCGCGCTCATCGCCGCACAAACCAGATGAATCCTTCTCATTACCCTCCCCCGAAACTGCTGATTCACAAACAATCCGGGATTATATAGGGTTAACAGGCCGTCGGGTCGTCTCGTTATTTCAGATACGCACGCACCAGGTCGATCAGGTCCTCCGCCAGCTCCTCGCGCGACACTCCGCTCTTGTCCTCGCCCGCAATATGGTGCCGGACATGGTCTTCCAGCACCTCTGCCATCAGGCTGTTGATCCCGCCGCGCACGTTCGCCAGCAACATCAATATGTCTGCGCAATCGTCTCCGGCGGTCAAAGATCTCTCGATGGAGTCAACCTGTCCGCGGATGCGCCGTATCCGCGCTACCAGCTTCTGTTTTTCTTTTTCAATATTCGGCATATTTTCCTTGACTATATCCTAGGGGGGTATGGTACAACACAAGCATAATACTGAATTCGATACTGGAGTTCCAATTCAAACGTTATGAAACAAGAATCCGCACAGGAACCTCCGGATAACCGGATGCCTTCTCTGTACTGCGGGTGAGCACCGGGAAAAGCGCCTCAGGCAACACGAAAGACGCTTCTCCCGTCGCTCATCCCGGCACACAACCTGAGATTAGAGCGCGTGAGTCTGCGCCTGATGCACGACTCACCCCTCCACAACCGATCATTCGCCCAGTCGTTCCGCTCCGCAAATGCGGTCTGCCGGCAGGTCTGCGCGAACCGCCAAAGGAGGAGCCATGAAGAATGTCTTTTTTGCAGTCCCCGCAGTTTCAAGGACCCGCCGCCTGACTTGCGCCTGGGTGCCGACAGGCGATCGGAAGAACCCACTCGCCTGCGTTTGGAGCTATAACAAGCCGTCTCATTCATTCGACACACCACACTCCTTGTCAGTCGATGAAGTGGATAGAATGCCGCAGTGTGCCTGAAGGGATCTCAACACGAGGTTGTCGCGACACCCGCGCAATCTCGCCTCACGTAACTCGTCAACTGTATAGATAAGGGGATGTGACACAAATGGCAAAGCAACTAAAAGGCAATGCCGTAGCTGATTTCTGTAACATCCTTGCCATCATTTTCCATCATCATTCCCTAAGCGGCTCCGCCAGCTAGCGCGGCCAGAGATAGACAATCTTGATTTAAGGAGAATCACCAATTGCTGCGTCGCGCCGCCACTCTCTGCCTGTCGCTCGCGCTGGCTCATGCCGCGGCCGGGGCGCAATCTGTATCGCAGTTGCCGGACGTACCCCTCACGGCGCCGTCTCTGACTACTGCGCACGTCTCGCTGCCGGCTCAGACACGGCAGGCCAATACTGACCCTGTTGCTCCTTCGTCGCCCGCTTCTGACGACAGCCAGTCAACCGGCGCCGCCTCGCAGCCCAGCGACCCTCTAACCGTCTTCCCTCATTCAAACACCAGCCGCTATTGGATTTCCGGGCAGGCAAACATCGTTTTGCAGGGGCATCCGGCATTCCCCGCAAAATACAACGGGCCAAACAGCTTCACGCCCTGGGCTCAGAGCGCAACCACGCACGTTCTCACCCTGTACACCGGCTACGAGCTCACACGCTACACAGAAGTGTTCGCCGATCTTGAGGACGCAACCGGCGCTGGCATCGGCAACGCCAACGGCCTCGCCGGCTACACCAATCTTGACTCCGTACGCCTGGTGCAGGGTGTAGCGCTTTCCACCGCGCCCTATCTCGCCCGGTTTATGCTGCGGCAAATCATCCCCTTGTCAAAAGAGCGCGTTGAAGCCGACCGCGACGAACTTCACCTTGCTACCTCCCTCCCCGCGCGCCGGATCGAATTTCGCCTGGGCAAGTTTGACCTCACCGATTTCTTCGATGTGAACACTTGGGGCTCCGACAGCCATCTCCAGTTTCTGAACTGGACCGTCGACAACAACGGTGCGTATGACTACGCCGCAGACACGCGTGGTTACACCGACGGCGCATTGCTCGAATACGACGATCACTGGTGGTCCGCCCGATTCGCCGAAACTCTTATGCCAAAAGTCGCCAATGGCACCTATCTCGACGCCGACATCGCGCGCGCACGAGCGGAGAACTTCGAGCTTGAGGCCCGCGGAAGCCTCATCGCCCATCGGGCCGGCACCGTGCGTCTGTTGAGCTACCTCAACCACGCTGATATGGGCAACTACGAAGAGGCCATCGCCGACTACCTTGATCACAAGACTGCAACGCCCAACATCATCTCCACACGGCGGCAGGGCCGGCACAAATACGGCTTCGGTCTGAACTTTGAGCAGGAAATCACACCGTGGATCGGCGTCTTTGGCCGCCTCGGCTGGAGCGACGGCCACAACGAATCTTTCGCCTACACCGAAGACGATCGCACCCTCGAACTCGGCGTCTTTGCAACCGGCAGCGAATGGCGCCGGCGTTACGACCGCGCCGGAGTCGCCCTCGTCGGCAACGGAATTGTCGCCGCGCATCAGGAATATCTCGCTCTCGGCGGACTCGGCTTCGTGCTTGGCGACGGTGGCCTCACCTACGGTCACGAAAAAATCGTAGAAAGCTTCTATACCGCCCACCTCTGGCGCGGCTTCTTCGCCTCCTATGATTTCCAGCACATTAATAACCCCGGCTATAACCAGGCCCGCGGCCCCATCGCCGTCTCAACATTCCGCTTCCACACCGATTTCTGACAGAACGCCATCAAGACAGCTACCGGAACTATCTCGCACACGGAGCCATCCAGCTCTCCCACATCGACAATCCCGGATACAACCGCAACCGCGCCCCGTCTGGGTCCCGGCCTCCGCCTGCACATCGACTTCTGATATGGCCATAACGCAAGTGCATTCCAGCCCTATTCATCACTGAGCGCATTGCCTTGCTGGCGTCAATGGAAAACTACTTCCGGTTTGCCGGTGACCGGCAGTAAAAGCCCAACGTCAGAATCCGCTCAGCGTCACTTTGCCGATTGCTTTGCCGCTCTCAGCGAGCGCATGGGCCTTCTTCAGGTTCTCGACATTGATGGGGCTGAAGGTCTGCGTCTGCGTCGAGCGCAGTTGACCGCGATCGACAAGTTCCGACACGCGACTCAGCAAGCGTCCCTGTTCGCCCATGTCTGCCGTTTGCCACATCGAGCGTGCAAACATGAACTCCCAATGGAGCGACGCAGACTTGCGTTTGAGCGGCACCACATCGAGCGTCTCGGGGTCGTCGATCAGACCGAGCTTTCCCTCGGGAGCCAGGACCTCGACCAACGGCGCAAAGTTCCGTGCGGTGGCCGTGAGACTGGCGATGTATTTCACCGGAGCCACGTGGAGTCCATTTACCTGCTCGGCCAGCGGTTTGGTGTGATCGATTACGTAGTGAGCTCCCATCTGCTTCACCCAATCCACAGTTTCCGGGCGCGACGCAGTCGCAACGATGGTCAAACCTGTGAGTCGACGGGCCAGTTGCACGAGAAT
>JASHUR010000380.1 GCA_030039895.1 Acidobacteriaceae bacterium
CGGGCACCTTGGCGCGGGTGGTGAGATGGATGGCCGTGATGGTAAAACCGGCGTCCGTCTTCTCAAATTTTAGGTTAGCGGTGGTCTCAAGTTTCTCGGGGGTAAGGTTAGCCTGGCCGAGCTGGGCGCTCAGGGCCATGGTGAAGCAGCCGGCGTGCGCGGCTGCAATCAACTCCTCTGGATTAGTCCCTATGCCACTCTCAAAGCGCGTGGAAAACGAATACTGCGTGTCCTTCAAGACACCACTTTGCGTCGAAATAACACCTTTACCATCCTTCAATCTGCCGTTCCAAACTGCGCCAGCTGTGCGCTCCATGCCCTGTGCTCCTTACGAGTTTCGATGAGGTGAGTCGTTAATTTCCAGATTGCTTAGATGCGCCTTCGTTCAAAACCTTCGGCACATAAAAGCATAAATAATGCGGTGTTACACGTCGAATTTCAGCCGCTGAAACTGAATTTACGGGGCAGAAATTGCCCCTGCGTTACGAAGTTGGAACCTGGCTCGCGCGTGGACATCAGGGTGCGGTACTCTTTCCCGTATGAAATTTGCAGAGACGCCGCGGAGCAAGGTCCAAGGTCCGGATGTTCTGAATGAGGAGCCGCCCGCACATCATTCTGTCTATTGCCCGAACTGCTCCAGTCAGCTGACGGGACACCGTTGCAAGCTGATCTGCCAAGGCTGCGGCTACTACCTGAGCTGCGCGGACTACTACTGATCCTGAAGCTCAATTCAAGAAGGCTCAATTCAGAAGCTGGTGTTAAGCGAGAGGCCATCCTCTGCCGCCGGGGCCACGGGCCGGTACGCAAATTCGCGCTCCAAGCGCTCGTTGATTCCGGCCTGGGCAAACTCCGCTGTGACGCGGATGCCATTCATGATGGCCCGCTCGTTCGATGATCCATGACCGATGATGCAGACGCCGCGGACACCGAGCAGCGGCGCGCCGCCATACTCGGACGGGTCAAGCCGGCGCTTGAAGGCATTGAACGCTTTGCGCGAGAGCAGCGCGCCCACCTGTGCGGTCACGGTTGTCGTAAGCGATGCCTTGAGCATTTCGCGCACCAGCCGGGTAAGCCCTTCCGACGCCTTGAGCGCAACATTGCCCACAAAGCCGTCGCACACGATGACGTCGCAGTTGCCGTTGTAGATGTCGCGCCCCTCAACGTTGCCTATGAAGTTAAGCGATGACTGCTTGAGCAGGGCGTAGGTTTCGCGGGTAAGATCGTTGCCTTTGCCCTCTTCCTCGCCGACGGAGAGCACGCCGACACGCGGACGATTGATCTTGAGCACGCTGCGCGCGTACATCTCACCCATGATGGCGAACTGCTCGAGGTTATGCGGCTTGCAGTCCACGTTCGCGCCCACGTCAAGCAGGATGGATGGATTGCCGGTGAGAGTAGGCACAACGAGCGCCAGCGCGGGGCGGTCTACGCCGGGCAGCGCGCCCAGCACCATTTTGGCCGTGGCCATGGCGGCGCCGGTATTGCCGGCGGTGACGAAGCCCGCAACCTTCCTTTCCCGGACGAGCCTTAGACCCACGCGCATGGAACTGTCGCGCTTGCTGCGGACCGCGTTCGCGGCTTTCTCCTGCATTCCGATGTGTTCGCTGGCGTGGACGATCTCGATGGGCAGGCGATGACCGTCGAGGGTAGACGCCAGCCCGCGCCGCAGAATGTCCTGCGGTCCGACGAGGTGGACCCTTACGGGTAAATGACGGCACGCCATGATTGCTCCACGCAGCTCAGGCTCCGGAGATTTATCCGAGCCCATGGCGTCGAGAGCGATGTCAGTCAGCATCGAACGGCGGGTTTAGACAGCTTCCTTGACGTCCAGAACGTCGCGGCCCTTGTAGGCTCCGCACTTGGGGCATGCGCGGTGGGGCAGCTTGCGCTCGTGGCAGCTGGGACACTCGGAGGTGCCGCTGGCGGTCAGTGCATCGTGCGCGCGGCGCTTGGAGGTGCGGGCCTTGGAGTGGCGCCGCTTTGGGTTAGGCATTGCAGAATCCTTTCCGTGCATCAGTCCACACTTTGCTGTCCCCCTTGCATCTCGGCTGCGGGGCTTGCGGACTGTTGTTCTTCCTTATGTTTTCAGCCGGCCGGCGAGATCTGACAGAGCCGACCATCGCGGATCCGCCGGGGCCGGATCGCAGGTGCAGGTCTCGGTGTTCAAATCCCGTCCGCAGCGCGGGCAAAGTCCTTTGCAGTCTTCACGGCAGAGCGTCCGTGCGGGCAGGGACAGCAACACCTGCTCCCTGAGGACGTCTTCGAGCGTAAGACCGCTCTCTTGATAATACCCGATTTCCGTCTCGGAAGCGGTAATCGAATGCTCGGAAGCGCCCTGATCGGCCCCGAGTGGGCGGTAAAGCAGGTCAAACCGCCCGCCCAGCTTTTTCCGCACCGGGGTCAGGCAGCGCGCGCAGGCCACCTCAAACTCGCCCGAGTAGCTGCCCTGCAAGCGGATGTCCTGAATTACTGTCCGCGGCCCATGAGTCTCTTCAATGAGATCAGCACGGCCCTCGACGGCAAGTGGGGCAACCTGGGTGGTCTCCGTCCCGTAGTCGATCACGCCCGGGGCAATGGATAGATCGAAGACAATCGGCTCGCGCTCAAGGTCGAGAACGGATATCAACATAAACTGAGCCTCGTTTTCGTAGGGAGTTCTTCTCTCAAGGGTAAGGATTGTGGGGGATGGGGTCAAATGTACAAGTTGTGCGAAGCGCAGGCCGGCTGGACGCGAAACTGCGGTTCCGGGACAATACAGAAGCGTCGATTGGAGCCGCAAAATGTCCCCGCAAGTACCTGAGGGGCGAAGAAAATACCGGATGCTGTTGTCAGTCCTGGGAACTGCGGCTTTCCTGGTGATCGTCCCCGGGCTGGTGATCGGAGTTGTTCCCTGGCTGACCTCCGGTTGGCGCACCCATGCCCGGTTTCCGGGCTCTGTGTCGCTCCGGATCCTAGGAGGCCTGCTAATCCTTGCCGGGATCGTGGTCCTGCTCAACTGTTTTGCGCGCTTTGCCCTGCAAGGTCTGGGCACACCGGCTCCGGCGTATCCCACGGCACACCTGGTGGTCAAGGGCTTCTACCAGTACGTCCGCAATCCGATGTATGTTTCCGTGCTCGCCGCTCTCCTCGGGCAATCCCTGCTCTTCTTAAGCTCGGGGATTTTGATTTATGCACTCGTCGTCCTGCTCTTTGTGCACCTGTTCATCCTGCTATACGAAGAGCCGACCTTGCGCAACACCTTTGGAGAAGAGTATGCGACTTACTGCGCCAACGTCCCACGATGGTTCCCTCGCCTCACTCCCTGGCGCGCAGACCATTCTTAACGCATCGCTCTCGGCGATCTCGCAAGCAGGCTCCTCGCACGCAGGTACACTGAAAGCTAAATTGCGTTCGACCGGAGGCGCTGTATTCCAATGCCCGATCCCAAGCCCAGAATTGTCCGCTGTTCCCTGATTCAGGCATCCAACGTGGAGGCCGCCGACCGGCCGCTTGAAAAGATTCGCGAGGCGATGGTCGAGAAGCACGTTGGCCTCATTGGCCAAGCGGCTACCGCAGGCGCGCAGATTGTTTGCTTGCAGGAGATTTTTGCCGGGCCGTATTTCTGCGCCGAGCAGTCCACGCGGTGGTATGACTTTGCGGAGCCGGTCCCGGACGGGCCGACCATCAAGCGGATGCAGTCGCTGGCGAAGGAGCTGGGGCTGGCGCTGATTGTGCCGGTTTATGAGATCGAGAAGGACGGCTTTTACTACAACACAGCCGCGGTGATCGACCGCGAGGGCACGTACCTGGGCAAGTACCGCAAGACGCATATTCCGCATGTCGCGCCCGGCTTCTGGGAGAAGTTCTACTTCCGGCCCGGGAATCTGGGCTATCCGGTGTTTGATCTCGGCTTCTGCAAAATCGGCGTGTATATCTGCTACGACCGCCACTTCCCTGAAGGCGCGCGGGCACTGGGCCTGAACGGCGCAGAAATTGTTTTTAATCCTTCTGCCACGGTTGCGGGACTGAGCGAGTACCTATGGAAGCTGGAGCAGCCGGCACACGCCGCGGCGAATGGCTACTTTATCGGCGCCATCAACCGCGTAGGTACAGAAGCGCCGTGGAATATCGGCGAGTTCTATGGGCAGAGCTACTTCTGCGATCCGCGCGGGCAGATCTTTGCGCAAGCCTCGCGCGACAAGGACGAGGTGCTGACCGCCGACCTTGACCTGGGCAAGATCGCCGAAGTGCGCAAGACATGGCAGTTCTTCCGCGACCGCCGGCCTGAGCTGTACGGCGACCTCGTCAAACCATAAGGGGAGAAGATTCATGGCTCTGCTGATCAAGAACGGAACTGTCGTCACCGCCGATGAAACCTTCGCCGCCGATGTGTTGATTGAGGGCAGCACGATTCGTGAAGTGCGCGCCGGGATTCCGGCAAATGGACATACCGTGGTCGATGCAAGCGGTCTGCTGGTGCTGCCGGGCGGCGTGGACGCGCATACGCACCTCGACATGCCCTTCGGAGGGACCACGTCTGCCGATGACTTTGAGACCGGCACGCGCGCGGCAGCCATCGGCGGAACGACGACGATTGTGGACTTCGCGATTCAGGCGCGTGGGACAAAGATGCGCAACGCGCTCGATACGTGGTGGAAGAAGGCCGAGGGCAAGGCGTGCATCGACTACGGCCTGCACATGATTGTGACCGACCTTGGGACTTCTGGTCTGGAGGACATGGACGACATGGTGCGCGAGGGCGTGGCCAGCTTCAAGCTGTTCATGGCCTATCCCAACGTGCTGATGGTGGACGACGCGACCATCTTCAAGGCGCTCAAGCAGACAGCAAAGAACGGCGCACTGGTGTGCATGCACGCGGAGAACGGCAGCGTGATTGATGTGATCGTGCAGCAGACGCTGGCCGAGGGCAAGACGGCGCCCGTCTATCACGCGCTGACGCGGCCCACGACGGCGGAGGCTGAAGCCGTGCATCGCGCGATTGCTTTGGCGGAGATTGCCGGAGCACCGGTCTACATTGTGCACCTGTCGAGCGAGGATGCTCTGAATCAAGTGCGCGAGGCGCGCGATCGCGGCCTGCCGGCCTTTGCCGAGACGTGTCCGCAATATCTGCTGCTGAGCATCGAAGACCAGATGCCGGGCAAGAGCTTTGACGAGGCGAAGTACGTGTTTACGCCCCCGCTGCGCAAGAAGAAGAACCAGGCGAAGCTGTGGGACGGGCTGAAGCAGGACCACCTGCAGGTGGTTTCGACCGATCACTGTCCGTTCTGCTTTGCCGACCAGAAAGCGCTGGGCAAGGACGATTTCACCAAGATTCCCAACGGCGGCCCGGGCATTGAGAACCGGATGCAGCTGATTCATCATCACGGCGTGAACGCGGGGCGGCTGAGCCTGAACCGTTTTGTCGAGATCACGTCAACGGCTCCGGCGCGGATCTTCGGGATGTATCCAAGGAAAGGGACCATTGCCGCGGGCAGCGACGCGGACATTGTTCTGTGGGGCCCGAAGGAAAAACACACGATCAGTGCGGCGACGCACAACATGCGCGTGGACTACTCCATGTTCGAGGGATTCGAGGTGGTGGGAAACGCGCGCCAGGTGTACTCGCGCGGCGAGCTGATTGTGGAGAACGGCAAATACATCGGTAAGGCCGGGCGCGGGACGTATTTGAGACGGGACGCACGCGGCGGGGCCTGGTGCTAGTAGCACGGGCATGCTGCTTCCTGCCCCAACACCCGAAAACCGCGCGTGCCGGACAGAGCATAGACTTAAGTCTGTGAAGATCACTGTGGCGTCGGTTGCCGTGCGCGCTCGCAGCGAGCGTTTTGACGGGCTCGCAGTCGAGT
>JASHUR010000381.1 GCA_030039895.1 Acidobacteriaceae bacterium
AGGTCCAGGTACCCGTCGTTGTTAATGTCCGCCCAGGCCGCAGTCTGCGACATCGTCACGCGCCCTCCCAGCCCCGCCTGATCTGTAACATCCGTAAACGTGCCGTTGCAGTTGTTGCGCAACAGCGACCGCTTCATCGGGAACTCCCACCCTCCGCGCAGCACCAGAACATCCACGCATCCATCGTTGTTGTAGTCGCCAGCCACCAGGTTCAGCCCGCCCAGTTGGTTCGCCAGCCCGGCCTTCGCCGTCCAGTCGCTGAATGTCCCATCGCCGTTGTTGTGGAAGTAGTGCATCGGGTCGCATACGCCCATGCTCGACGTCATCACGTCCAGGCGCCCGTTGTTCTCGAAATCCTCCACCAGCGCACCACCCGCCTCTGAGAACACATTCAGTCCCGCAGCCTTCGCCACATCCACAAAGCGCCCCAGATGCTGCTCCGCGCCTTCCTTCGGCGCAAACGCGCTCTCCGGAATCAGATACGCCTTCGGCACTCCCGCCGGATATTCGCCCAGCGTGCGGTACGCGAGATTCAACAGCCATCTCCCTTCATAATCGTCCGGCCTCGCCGCCAGATACTTCGTGAAGTACACAATCGCCTGCCGCGAATCATCCTCCTTGCCAAAGTGCTGCTTCGCCTCCTGCGCATCCGGAGGCCACAGGCCCATCGTTCCCGAGTCCGTGTACACACCGTTCTCCATCTCCGACTTGTGCAGATACAGCGCGCCTACCGTCTCCTCCAGATTCGGCACTTCCTGTGGCACACTTTTCAGCGCGATCGCGTAGGCATCCTTCGCCTGCGTAATCGACTCATCCATGTCGCCCACATACGCATGCAGTTGCGACAGCTCCCCATGGCCTTCAATCAGTTGCTCCGGAGTAAACCGCCCCGGCGCGCCCTCCGCCGCCGCCAGAATCGTGCTCATCCGATTAAGCGCCTCAGCGTGGATCTGCTTGCGCAGCGAGCACACCTCCTCAAGGTTGCGCTCCCACCCCGCTGGCTTGGGATACTCCCTGAACAGCGCGTCCTCTTCCTGATCGCCAGCGACGTCAATCCCCGTCCGCACCACGCCTGACGCCACCAGCTCGCGCAGCCGTTCTGGTGTCAGCTCCTCCTCATGCGCGCGCGGCGGTAGCACCGTCAGAATGGCATAGCTTTGCCCCATCCGCACCACAGGCGAATACTGCCCCGGCCCAATTCCCTTCAACGCATCCTGTAGCTCCGCCCGCAGCTCACCAGGGTCCAGCTCGCCCATGGACCCGCCATCCACGGCGGTCGCGTCTGTCGAGACCTCCCGCGCCAGCACAGCAAAGTCCATCCCCGCCTTCAGTTGCGCCAGCACATGCTGCGCCTCTGCCTGCGAGTCAACCACGATGATTCCGATCTCTTCTTGTTTTGGGCCTCGCTGCGCCGCCTGCCCATATCCTGCGGCCACACTCGCCAGACACACCACCATCGCCGCAGCCCACACCCCGGGCCGCCGCTTCAACCATCGCAGCAACATGCACCGAGTCTACTCCCGCCACACGGCCGCACACTGCAAAAGAAAAACGCCGCAGCCATCGCCGCGGCGTTTCCTGTATCGCCAGTCCGTACTCAGCTCTTATGCCAGAACTGCTTCTCCGGCTTCCACCTTGTTGTACCAGGAATGAGCAGCCTTGAGTGCGCGGTTTACATTCTCGATGTTCTCCACGCCCGTCGTATTCAGCCACTGCTCAAACGCCTTCGCGCCCTGCTTTGCGTAAACGGCAATACCGTCCTTCCAGGTCGCGCGCCCGCACAGCACGCCGTTAAAGCTCACCCCGCTCTCCGCCGTCAGCTCCAGCGTCTCAATAAACACCGGGTTGCTCACGCCCGCCGACAGATAAATGAACGGCTTGTGCGTCGACGACGCCGCAATGCGGAAATGCTCCAGAGCTTCCGCGCGCGTGTACGCCTGCTCGCCCTTGAAGGCCTTCGTTCCGGCCACAAACTCCATCTGGATCGGAACCTCAACCTTCAGCACGTCCACGGCATAGCGCTCTTTGCCGAACTCCTCCATCGACCCGGTCACAACGTCCGGCTTGCGCTTCGCATACGCCAGGCTCTTCTCGCCTTCCCCGTGCACATCGTAGCCCACCAGCTCCAGGAAGAACGGAATATCGTGCGCGCGGCACTCATCGCCAATGCGCTCCACCCAGGCCTGCTTGTGGTCGTTGATCGCCGACTTCTCGTACGGCGTGTAGTACAGCAAAATCTTGATGCAGTCCGCGCCTGCTTCCTTCAGCCGCCGCACCGACCACAAGTCCAGCAGATCAGGCAGCCGCCCCGGCAGAGCCGCGTCATAGCCCGTCTTCTCATAGGCCAGCAGCAATCCCTTGCCGTTGCGCTTCTTCGACGCCGGCAGTCCGTACTCGGGGTCCAGCAGAATCGCCGACGCATGCTTGGTCAGCACCTCGGTTACCAGTTCCTTGAACTCGATCAGCGCCTCGTCCGGAACCTCCGCCACGCCCTTTTCCTTGGCGAGAGATTTCTTCAGCGACCCGCGCTGGTCCATGGCAGCCGCGGCAATCACACCGCGTGCATCCGACACGGCCTTCAGTCCGGCCAGTTTACCGGGAGTAATCTTTGTAGACATCATTCCATCTCCTGACTTCTTGCCTGGTTCCCAGGCGGGATTCACTTGAAAACTGCGTTCAAGGTCATTCTATGACATTTCCCACACCCGCGCCCTAATGCTCCGCACCTCACGCAGTTCATGCCAAACCACCTACATCCGACGCCACTCTCGACCCAATTTCGTGGAAGCGCTAGCCGACTACTAACGGAGCAACTTGATGTAACATTTGCGCGAGTAGCTACTTGAATCTTGAACCACTGAACATAAAATATGATCTCTGCGAGCCAGATATACGATTTCGTTCATTGCCCACACAGGGTACTCATGGATGAAGTGGGTGTTGCAAACGAACGAGACGAAACGTCCCCGTTCGTCGAACTCCTCTGGGAACAAGGGCTAGTCCATGAGAATGCGATTGGAGATGCACTCCCGATCACCGCAAACCTGAAGTCAATCGCGCTAGCGGATCGTGAACAAGGGACTCTAGCGGCTATGGCTCGTCACGAGCCGCTCATATATGGAGGACGCCTAACGAGCGGTGATTTAATCGGCGAACCAGACCTCATGGAATGGAATGGTGTTGGCTATACACCTGGCGACATCAAGTCTGGTTCAGGTTTTGAGGGGGATGAGAACGACGGTAAATTCAAAAAGCACTACGCATTCCAACTTGCGCACTATGTCTTCATTCTTGAACAGTTAGCGCTCGCCCAACCTGATCGCGCACCGTACATTATTGACCGACATGGTAATCGGGTCTCATATCAACTGATGGAACCCCAAGGCGTCCGCAACACAACAACATGGTGGGATGCCTACCACGAGGCGTTGGCTGAAATACGTGCAATCCTCACTCAAAAGAAAGAGTCTAAGCCTGCACTCAGTTCTGTGTGTGGCTTGTGCCACTGGCGATCATCTTGCAAAAAATCGCTTGAAAGTGAAGGTGACCTCACCCTTATCGCAGAATTAGGGCGATCAAGTCGGGACAAGATCAGTGGAGTCATTCCCAGTATTCAAGCTTTTGCAGACAGTGATCCAAACAAATATGTGCAAGGGAGCAAAACTGTCTTCTCCGGAATAGGGCCGGGCAGCTTGTTCAAGTTTCACTCTCGAGCGCAGTTACTCAGTACACCTGGTGCAGCACCCTACCTGAAACAAGCAATAACACTTCCCGTTAATCGGAATGAGGTCTTCTTCGACATTGAGGCCGACCCAATGCACGATTTCGTGTATTTACATGGGTTTGTAGCACGCGAACATGGACGCCGTGAAACAGCGACCTTTGTAGCCCATTTTGCAGCCGGGATCGAAGATGCACATGAGGAAGAAGCATTCCGAGGCGCATGGATTTACTTAACTGCACGGGCCACAGACTCAACAATTTATTACTACTCTAAATACGAAAGAACCGAGTACAAGAAATTGGCGTCGAAATATCCGGGTGTATGCTCTGTTAGAGACGTTGAAGATTTGTTTGCGCTCCCGGTAATGATCGATCTCTATTACAACGTCATCAAGAGCTCTACTGAATGGCCACTCTACGATCAATCTATTAAATCCATTGCAAAATATCTTGGGTTTCAATGGCGCGATGCAAATCCTTCCGGTGCAGCCTCTATCGAGTGGTATAACCGCTGGATCGAAACTAACGATGGATCAATCAAACAACGCATCCTCGATTACAACGAAGACGATTGCCTTGCAACAGGAGTTGTTGTGGATGGAATTCAGTCATTGCCCATAAAGATCTAAACGCACTCTCACCTTCCCCTCATCCCCTCCGCTCGCACATACTGATGAATAGGAGGGAATTGCATGACCTGCTCGAAGTTGTGGATCGCAGTCGCTGGCTGCGTGCTCTTTTCCGGGTTCGCCCGCGCGCAAGCGCCCAACACGATCAAGACCCAGGCGCCGAACACTCTCACTCCGCAACAAAAACAGGACGGCTGGCAGCTGCTCTTCAACGGACACAACCTCGACGGCTGGCACTCCTACCTGCAAAAAGGCACCGGCAAGGACTGGTCCGTGGTCGACGGAGCCATCCAGCTCAAGAAGACCAACCAGGACCCGCCCGAGGACTACGCCGACCTGGTCACCGACGGCCAGTACAAAAACTTCGACCTCAAGCTCGAGTGGAAGGCGCGCCCCTGCATCGACAGCGGCGTCATGTTCTACGTGCATGAGTCGCCCGAGTACCACGACACCTACGACACCGGCGTCGAAATGCAGATCGCCGACCTCGCCTGCACCGTCCCCGACAGCCGCGTCCTCAAGGAGCGCTCCGGCGACATCTTCGACATGATCTCCGACCCCGTGGAGTGGGTCCGCCCCGCCGGCGAGTGGAACCAGTTTGAGATCATCGCCGACCACGGCCACCTGCAGCTTTTCCAGAACGGCCACAAGGTCATCGACACCCAGCTCTGGGACGCCAACTGGAACCAGCTCATCGCCGGAACCAAATTCGCCCACTTCCCTGGCTACAGCAAGTACCGCGTCGGGCACATCTCGCTGCAGGGCACCGAGCCCAAAGGCCCTCCCGGAGTCAAGCTCTGCTTCCGCAACATCATGATCAAAAAGCTCGACTGACGGCAGTCCGGAACCACCACTGGCCGGGCATCATGCCCGGCCTTCTCGTCTCACTCACATCGCAGCGAAACCACCGGATCTACCATCGCCGCCCGTCGCGCTGGAAGCCATGCAGCAAGCGCTGTTACCGCAGCAATCACCAGCACCGCAACCGCCAGAATCGACGGATCGAACGGGCTCATCTCGTACAGTTGCGAACGGACGGCGTTTGCAGCGCCCAGCGCAACCGGCAGCCCCAGCACAAGACCGAGCGCCAGCAGCCACAGTGACTCGCGCAGGACCATCCATTGCACGCCACCCTGCGTCGCTCCGAGCGCAATGCGAACGCCAATTTCATTCTGCCTGCGAAGCACGCCGAAACTCATCACACCATAAAGCCCGATGCACGCCAGCAGCAGCGCCAGTGCCGAAAACGCCGTCGTCAGACGCGAAATCAGCGTCTCATGGCTCACAAAGGTTTCCACCTGCTCCTGGATCGTCCGTATTTGCAACAGTGGCAAATTCGGATCCACGCTCGCCACTGCTCTGCGAAGGTCCGCAATGCTGCCTGCCGGATCTCTCTTCGTCCGCAACAGCATCGTATACGCAAAACTGTCCCCAATCCCCTCGCCGTTCTTGCCCACAATCTGCGCCAGCGGAAGATAAACGATCGGCGATGGCTTTTCCCTCGGTCCGAAGAATTTCGTATTCTGCGCAACACCTACGATCCGCCACGGCCCGGCAACCGAATCAATTCCAATCTTCAGCGTCCGACCGATTGCGTCTCCATGCGGAAAATATTTTTTCGCAATGACCTCGTTGATCACGGCCACCTTTGCTGTCCCGGCGTGGTCCGCCGGTGCAATCGCGCGCCCCGCGACAATAGGAATTCCAGTCGTCTCAAAGTAACGGCCAGAAACGCGCTCCAGCACCGACCCCATGTCTTCCCTCGGGGCAGGGGTATAGCCTGGAATCGTCAGTGAGGAATGCCATGCTCCCTGGCTCATAGGCGGCACGGCGGAAAGTGCCACGGACTGCACTCCCGGAATCGCCGACAGCCGGTCAATCAACCGCTGATTCAGCGCCGGAACCTGCTCTGGCGTATAGCCCGCAAGATGCGGATCAAACCCCGCAATCAACAAATGTGTCTGATTAAACCCAAGATTTTGGTCCTGCAGCTTTTCAAGCGTGCGCAGAAATAGTCCGGCGCCAACCAGTAGCAGAACCGAAAGCATGATCTGTACCGTGACCAGCGCATTCGGCCAGAACCGCCCCTTCCGGCCACCGGCACCCGACGCCGTACGGGCATTCGCATTTGAGGCAAGCCTCGCGGAAGACCGCCCCACATGCAGCGCCGGAGCCAGCCCAAACAGCGCTCCCGCAAGCAATGACACGCCCAGCGTAAACAGCAGCGTTGTTGCATCCGGCCTCGCGCTCAGAGGTGAATATGTAGCTCCCTCGGCTACAAATGCAATCAGCGTGCGCGTCGCAGCAAAAGCAACGGCGAGCCCGCACGCACCCCCGGCCAGCGAAAGCAGAATCGCCTCCATAAAGCTTTGCCGTACAATCCGCGCCCGGCTCGAACCCAGCGCCAGCCGCGTCGCGATCTCCCGCTGTCTCATCACCGCGCGCGCCAGCAAAAAGTTGGCGAGATTTGCGCACGCGATCAGCAGCACGATCCCTACCACGGCCATCAGGATATTGAGCGACGTCCCATATTTGTCGCCAATGTGCGAAACGCCGCTGCCGCCCGGCGCGAGCTTGTCCGTCAGGCGCCCAATCTCCGCCCGCCGCTCCGGCGTAATCGTCTTGCCTTCCCCGGCCAGCACATAATTGCGAATCTGCGTGTCAAGCCACTGCTGATCGGCGGCAACCGACGATTGCGGACTGGTCCGCGCAAACATATGCAGAAAATAAAAAGACCGCGGCGCCAGCATGCCCGGTTGCATCATAATCGCTTCGGCCATGGTCAGCGGCGCCCACAGATCCGGAGGATCAAAGTCGCGCGACATTCCGTGAAACCGCTCCGGCATCACGCCAATCACCGTAAACGGCGTGGAGTTAATGTTGATCGTTCTCCCCACAATCGCCGGATCCGACGACAGCACCTTCTGCCAGAAGTGGTGGCTAACCACAACCACCGCGTTCTGCCCGGGCGCGCTCGCATCCGAGGGAGTAATTGTTCGCCCTATCATCGGCTCCGCGCCAAGCACGCCGAAGAAGTTCCCGGACACCAGGCTCGTTGTGACCTGCTCCGCTGCGCCCGCACCCGGCACCCGCACGCTCACCTCGGGAGGAAAGCTGCTATACGACGCGACTCCCGCAAAGGGCCCGGGATGCCGCTCCAGCTGCAGCGCAAAGTCATATGTGTACTGGTCATACGTACCGACGTCGACCCCTCCCAGGATGCCATTACTCAGCGACTTCCCGAACAGCACCAGCTGCTGCGGTTTGTAAACCGGAAGGCTCTGCAACAGGACCTGCTTGATCAGAGTAAAGATGGCCGTGTTGGCTCCAATTCCCAGCGCCAGTGAAAGCACCGCGATCAGCGTAAAGCCGGGAGATCGCATCAACCCGCGCAGGCTCAGTCGCAGATCAGACAAGAAGCTCTCAACCCACGACTCCCACCCCGCCGACCGCACGTGGTGCTTCACGGCATTCCTGCTGCCCATCTCAATGCGCGCCGCCCGCTCCGCCGCATCCGCAGGCATGCCCTGCCGCATCTTTTCACCTACTGACGCGTCGTGAAACGCTTGCAGCTCCTCATCCAGCTCACGCTCCGTCCGCTTCGAATGCATCAGCGATCGGAACCCCGAATTCAGGCTTCTCCAAAAACTCATCGCAATGCTCCTTCGCTCACGCTTCCAGAATTCTGGCAATCGCCGCGGTCTGCCGGTCCCAGGTAGCCCGCTCGTCGGCCAGCGCCTTGCGTCCCCGCGCCGTCAGCATGTAATACTTTGCCCGTCGATTGTTCTCAGACGCCCGCCACTCGCTCTTCACTCGTCCCGCGCGCTCCATACGCGCCAGCGCCGGCAGCAGCGAGCCCGGATTCACGCGAAACACACCCCGGCTCACCTGCTCGATGCGCAGCGCAACGCCATACCCATGCATCGGCTCCAGAGCCAGCGTCTTCAAGATCAGCATTTCCAGCGTCCCCTGCACAACATCGCCATTTCCCATGCGCTTCTCCTCTTGACTATCTAGAGGAGCATGCCTCCCTCTAGATTGTCAAGTGGGATGCGCATAGATCCTTTATGCAGCCCCTTATTCCCCGTACAACGCTTTCTCGCTCGACACCGCCTCGCCCACGTTCCTTTCGCCGTCCGCGCGCTTCTGCTTGACAGCCGCAGCCTATGCTGGCTACTCTCGATGGGGTCGCGGTGAAACGTTTCATCTTGGCAGGCTTCAGGCGGCCTCATCCGCCGCTCTGGACGGAATATCGCCGCGTCAAGACAGGGACGCTCAGGAACCTCGGTATTGCAGTGTCCCCGTCATCACGATTTGGAGGGCTCAGATTCATGCCCAGAAGATCATGGACCGCACTCGTCACCGGCATCATTGTCGGCGCCGCATTAGTCGCTGCTTCTGCCTTTGCCCAAAATCATGTCGTTCCGCAAGGCGAGCAGATTCCCCCGCCCTCATGCCTCGTCCAGCGTGGCGCATGGGAGGGCGGCAGCAGCGCGCTCTGTACTCCGGAGGACTACGCGAACTGGCTGGAGGCCATCCAGCATTGGCGCTTTGAGCGGCGCATTCGCCAGGGGCTTACGCCGGAGAAGCTTCCCGGAATTCCGGACTTTTATGCTTTGCCGGAGTTGCAGTGGATCCACAGCGAATTCATGCAGCCGCAGATGATGGTGCAGGACCGCTACTTCTACGATCCGCAGACTCACAAGTACACGGTCGACAGGTACCTGAACGACGTGACCGCGCGCTATGGCGGGATCGATGCAGTGCTCATCTGGTCCACCTATCCGAACATGGGCATCGACGCCCGGAACCAGCTGCAGATGGTGGAGTCGATGCCGGGGGGATACGCCGGCGTTCGCCAGATGGTCGATGACTTCCATCGGCATGGAGTTAAGGTGCTCTTCCCGATGATGATGTGGGACCAGGGCTCGCATAGTCCCGGCGAGCCGTGGCCGGACGCCATTGCGAACGAGATGAAGGAGATCGACGCCGACGGCGTCAACGGCGACACGCAGCAGGGCGTTCCGCTGGCCTTCTCGCTCGCGGCTGTACAGGCTGGGCACCCGCTGGCGTTTCAACCAGAGGGAGGCGCCAGCGACGAAGCAGTGCGGTGGGATGTGCTGGGCTGGGGCTACTACAAGTTCCAGTTTGTCCCGACCGTAGACCGGTATCGCTGGCTGAATCCCAAACATCAGGTGAATATTTCCGACCGCTGGAACCGCAGCAAGACGGACGATCTGCAATACGCGCTCTTCAACGGCGAAGGCTGGGAGAGCTGGGAAAATGTTTGGGGCATCTGGAATGGGATTACTCCGCGGGACGCGGAAGCAACGCGGCGGGTCGCCGCAATCGAGCGGGAAGTTGCGCCATTTTTTGAGAGCGAGGGATGGCAGCCGTTCTATCCCATGCAACTGTATGGCGTGTTTGCAAGCCGCTGGCCGCTCGGCGACAACACCGTATGGACCATCGTGAACCGCAACGAATACGACGTCAAAGGCCGGGAGATGAAGGTTCCGGCCACGAGCGGCGTGCGGTATTTCGACCTGTATCACGGTGTGGAGCTGCAACCGGTGCACAACGGCAGCGAAGATGTGCTGGTGTTTCCAATCGAAGCGCATGGCTATGACGCGGTGATGGCGATTCAGGGCGCACCCGATGCAAAGCTGCAAGCCTTTCTGGCAAAGATGAAGGTGATGACCGAGCGGCCGTTGTCGTCCTATTCGGACGTGTGGAAGCCGTTGCCGCAGCAGATGGTGCCGATCGCCAAAACGGCTCTGGCAGCCAGCGCGCCTCCGGGCATGGTGAAGATCCCCGGGGGAGAGTATGTCTTCAAAGTGCACGGCACGGAAATCGAGGGCTTCAACGACGTCGGCACGGATGTGCAGTATTCGTGGGAGGACTCGCCCCGGCGATACCATGAGCACCGGATGCACATTGACACGTTCTATATGGACAAGTATCCCGTCACCAACGCCGAGTACAAGAAGTTCCTGGACGCTACGCACTATCATCCAGTGGACGATTATGACTTTCTGAAGGACTGGAAGAACGGAACTTATCCGGCGGGCTGGGGCAACAAACCGGTGACCTGGGTATCGCTCAAGGATGCCGAGGCCTACGCGAAGTGGGCGGGTAAGCGGCTGCCGAACGAGTGGGAGTGGCAGTACGCTGCGCAGGGCGGCGACGAGAACCGCATCTATCCGTGGGGCAATACCTGGAATCCGTCGGATGTGCCAACCCCGGACAAGGGGCATGAGCTGACAGGCCCCGCCGATGTAAACGCCCACCCCGATGGGGCCAGTCCATTCGGAGTGATGGATATGGTCGGCAACATCTGGCAGTGGACGAATGTGTTCGAGGACGAACACACACGCGCGGCTGTTCTGCGCGGCGTCAGCTACTACCAGCCTCAGGGATCGGTCTGGTACTTCCCGCAGGCCTACAAGAATGATGAGCACAGCAAGTATCTGCTCATGGCGCCCAGTTATGACCGCTCCGGCACGCTAGGATTCCGCTGCGTGAAGGACGCCGCGCAGTAGGCCGCACCCCGGGGCGACGGAAAGCCAAGATTTCTGTCGCTCCCGCTTTCCGCACCTTGAGATTCGCGACAGGGCATTGCGGCCAGGGTGAAAGCTTTCACAAATGAGGCCGGCTTTTCGTCCTATCCGGTCTGCCCACGTGGGAGAACTGTGGAACCACTTTGAGCAATCGCCAGGTTTGCCTTGCAGCTCAGGACCTGCGCCGGGTGGAAGTCCTCTTTTTCGTGCCCGGGGGCGAGGCCGTCGCTGCCTTGCGGCGTTGCGGCGGTTGTGATGCATCGACAGGAGGAGCCACAGATTCGCGGATTCTTAGCTCCGTCTCCAGAACGATGTGCCTGGCCGGGCTCGTGTCGCCGCGAACACGATCGAGCAGCAGGCGGGCGGCCGTCGCTCCAAGCTGATAACCGGGTTGAAACACCGACGCCAGCGACGGATTAAGAAGCGATGCAAATTCAAGATCGTCGAAGCCCACGATCGAGAGATCCCCGGGGCACTGCAGTCCGAGACTGCGCGTGGCCTCAATCACGCCCATGGCGATCATGTCGTTGGCCGCGAATATGGCCGTCGGACGCGGGAGCAGGCGGAGCAGCAACATCGCCTTCGCCCGGCCTCCGGGAACGTCGAAGCTGGTCTCCTGCACATACTCGGGCGGAACCGGCAGACCCGCTTCGGACATTGCCCGCCGGAAGCCGCGGAGCCGCTGTTCAGAGTTGGTCAGATGAAGGGGCCCGGCGATGACCGCAATGCGCTGATGGCCGAGACGGATCAGATGACGTGTAACGGCTGCCGCGCCATGCTCGTTCGCCACCGTCACGCTGTCTCCCTGCCAGCGCTTGGGCAGGCGGTCGATACACACCACCGCAGCCCCATTTCTCTGGTACGACTCCGCCTGCTTGGTCAGGTCGCTGAAATTGGAGGGAATGACAATAAGGCCCGCAGGCAGATACGTGCGCAGCTCATTGAGGTGCGCCAGCTCCTTTACATGATCGTTGTCGGTGTTGCAGAGCACCAGCCGGTAGCCATTGGAGAACGCAACATCCTCGGCTCCACGTATGACCGCCGGGAAGAATGGGTTGGTGACATCGGGTATCACCATCCCAATCATATTGGTCTTGTCGCGACGCAGGCCGCGGGCAAGTGCGCTGGGCTGGTAGCCGATCGACTGGACCGCCTCCTCTACCCGGCGGCGAAGCGGGTCGCGTACACGGGCGCTGCCGTTGAGCACGTTGGAAACCGTCCCCAGCGAAACCCCGGCAATGCGCGCGATTTCCTTCATGTTGGCCATAGGTCGATTTACTCAGACGTGTTTGCAGTATATGCAACTTCGGGAACGTTTCAACACGTAAGGCGGAAAGCAGGCCGCGCGCCGGGAGCATTTCCGCGAGCCGGCTCTGAGGCTCAGCAGACCTGAAAGCAGCCTGTAGAGCGGCGATGAAAGCCAGGAGAAGCAGAGCGCAGCAAGCGGGCCGGAAAAACTTCTTGACAGCTCTAAAGTGCGAGTCGTAGCATTTCGGATGATTTTTGAAACGTTTCATTGTGAGGATCGAATTCCAGGAGTACACCAGTGAAATTGAAAATCCCCGCTATATTGCGGCTCGCCACCTTCCTCCTTGTCCCCCTGATGTTCGCCATACCCGCGCTCGCACAGTTCTCTCAACGCGGCGGCATCTCCGGGACGGCCTTTGATCCGACCGGCGCGGTTGTCCCTGGGGCCAAAATTGTTTTGACCAACACAGGGCAGGGCTCCACCCGCTCAGCCGTATCGGACGCAACCGGACACTTTGAATTCGACAACCTTGCGGCCGGGCAGTACCAGCTTGCGATCACAGCGACGGGATTTCAGTCGGCCACATCGCAGATGATCACGGTCAACATCGGTGAGCTTTCCCATTTCGATTTCCACCTCACTACAAGCTCGGTCAGGCAAACCGTGACAGTATCAGCTCAAAACGTGGGGCTGGTGACAGATACGACGGGTACGACAGTCAATATTTCGTCCCGCCAACTGGAGCAGCTTCCGCTGAACGGCCAGAACTTCACATCGATCGCTGCCCTCGCGCCCGGAGTGTCTACCTATCCTCAGGCCAACATCAATCCGTATGGCACCTATTCTGTGGGCGCGCAGTTCGCCATGGGCGGTGTTGCGTTCACTACCGGCGGCACGTTCGAGGGGTCGCGCGACAACGGGTTTTATGTCAACGGTGTCAACATCGACGACAACTATGAGAGCAGCATCAGCTTCGAGCCTTCGTCGCAGGCGCTGGGAACCGGAAACCTTGAGGTATCGAATTTCTCTCCCTCGGTAGGCGGCAATATGTCGTCCCTCGAGATGGAGACGAAGGCTGGCTCCAGCCAATTCCATGGAGAGGCCTACGACTTCATGGAAAATACCGACCTGAATGCCACCAACCCCTACGACAAACTGGTGCAGAGCATCACGGGAACGCCGGCAACCAAGCCCTCCATCATTCGCAATCAGTTCGGCGGCAATCTCGGCGGCCCGGTTTTCATTCCCAAAGTTTTGCCCTGGTTCAGGCAGCACGCCTTTTTCTTTGTCAACTACGAGGAAATGATCGAGCACGACGGCAACCAGCTGGTTGCGACCTCGGTGCCCTCCGGGGCGGAGCGCAAGGGCGACTTCAGCGAGCTGTTGGGAAACAATCCCAGTCCGGAGCAGCTCTATAACCCCTTCGATACCACCTATGACTCCAGCGGAAACAGTGTCCGGCCTGCCATCCCCAACAACAGGCTCGATCTGGCGACCAAGCCGGACGGGTCATCGATCATCGATCCCGCTTCCGCCACCATTCTGAATGAGCTCTGGCCGATGCCGAATGTGCCCAACACGCCGAGCAATGAGACGAACTTTATCGGTTACCAGGCGCTGGGAATCAATAATGGAACCCTGGATACGCGCTTCGATGTGAGATTTACACCAGAGGACACGATGTTCGTGACCTGGTCGAAGACCTCGGGCACACAGTCGATTAACGGCGGTCTTGCGCCCTCCAACCTCTACGATATTCCGGTCCAGAACAACGCCTACCTGGTCACCGTGAACTACGTGCACATCTTCAGCCAGAATCTGACCAATGAACTTGTCTTCGGCAATGGCGACGGCGCGCTGTTGACCATGTCCAGCGGACTCATGAGCTGGTACAACAGCGATTCGAACCCATTGAACAAGCTATTCCAGAATACGGGTTCGGGAATCACTAAAGGCGTTTTGGGGATCTTTGCCGGTCCATACACCTATGCCGTTCCCGGCGCACCCGAGGTATTCCGGGCTGAAAATGAGTCGTGGCAGATCTCTGACAATCTCGACTGGGTCCACGGGAGGCACACGGCTTCGTTCGGCTTCAACTATTTCCGAAAGAGCGAACTCGACTGGGATTTCACAAGACAGATATTCTTCGGACAGTCGTTCGACTACGGATTCGGGAGCGCCACGCTGCCGGCATTCAGCGCGAGTGGCAGTGGGCTGGGATACGAGGGCGGCGATCCCATTGCGGATCTGGTGATGGGGCTGCCTTCCAACATGTGGGTCCGCTACAACATTCAGGGTGGAAGTCCCACGGCCCCCGACTACAACGTCATCTTTCCCAGTTGGGGATTTTATGCGAACGACCGCTTCCGTCTGTCGCCGAAGGTTACCATTTCGGCGGGTTTGCGCTACGACCTCAGCATTCCCTGGTATACGCCGGATCCAAAGGCAGCACCCTGTTGCGCCGTCTACACCCCGACTCCGACCGGTGGCGTGCTGGAATACCCCGGCATCGCTTCCGGCCTTCCCGAGCACTACTTGAGCGCGCCCAAACTGGACTTTGCGCCTCGCATCAGTCTCGCCTATAGCTACGACCCGAAAACAGTTGTGCGCGCCGGCTATGGAATTTTCTATGACACCGGATCGACGCAAATCTCAACCAATGTCGGTAATGCCATCTATGGGACCTCTGCGGCTGTCAACTATAACTACAATAACGTTACGTTAGGGAAGCCGCAGGACACTCCCTACCTGACCTTGGCAAATATCTTTCCTGCTCCTCAAACCACTACGTTGGGAACCTTCCCTGTGTCCACCGGCCCGGGGCAGGGATACGAGGGCGACGGTCAATGGGCGACGGTCACTTACTATGACCAGAAGTCAATGCCCTTGTCCTACTATCAGAAATTCACGCTCGACATCCAACGCCAGATCAGCCCGCACGATGTCTTCGAGCTCTCCTACAACGGAGTAGTAGGCAGGAAAGGGTGGAACGAGCGCAACATCAACCTGCCGCCGTATATGACAGGCTGGGTTGCAGGCAACGGGGCTGTGACGAACTTTGACGCTGCGAGGCCAAATAACTCCGGACGGTGGGGCGATATTTATGTGTTGCGCCCCGAACTGAACTCCTCATACAACGCATTGATCGCGCAGTGGAGGCATGCCTTCAGCAACGGCCTGGAGTTTGTGAGCAATTACACCTGGGGTAAGACTATGTCGGACTATCCATGGTCCAATACGCTCGGGAACAACGGCTCGGCGGGGGCCGGCTCAGACGGCTTCCAGTATCCAAACCTCTATGATCGCGGCCAGGCAAACTTTTCCCACCCCAACCGCTTTCTGTTCAGCGGCATCTGGGCGCCTCAGTACGGCAGAAGCTGGCCGTTAGCGGCTAGAACCGTTGCGACCGGCTGGCGACTGAGCGGCATTCTCACCATGGAATCGGGCGATGCGTACACAGTCGTCAACGGCGGGCCGGGCACTCCATGCGCGGCTTCGACGAGCACGGCACAATGCCCGACAGGGTTTGGCTCAAGCGCCTTCGACAATGCCGGCTTCGATGAAGTGAATGTAAGCGGCGACCCGAACATCGGCCACTTCGATAAGACTGCCCTGCGTCAGTTCAACACCTCTGTCTTCTCGATTCCGCCGAACAATGTGCGGGGCGATTCCGGACTGGGTACAGTTCGCGGTCCCGGACAAAACAACCTGGACTTCTCGCTTGCCAAGACGTTCAACGTGTACGAAAACCTGCATCTGGAATTCCGAGGCGACGCATTCAATGCGCTGAATCATACCCAGTGGAACAACATCGTCACGACCTTCCCGAGCGGCAACGCGCAGTTCCCGTTCGGCATGGTGGCGGGAGCGCGTGAAGCACGCATCGGCCAGCTGACGGCAAAGCTGATCTTCTAGACAGCGATGCAGTCAGCTCGCTGCCTACGTTGCGCCGCTTGCCACACGCTGGCAATGCGTGGAAGAGAAGAAATATTTCTCCCCTTTGAGGGGCAGCGTTCAACCGTTGGCCGGAGCCGGAAAGGGCGCATTCTCCGTCTCGCCTGGATGACAGCCTTCTCGAAGGAAGTATATGTAGCGTAAAAGTGATGGGAGCATCGCATATGCTTTGCAGTGACTCTGCACCGCAAGGAGACCAACTTGTATCAGCCTGAAACGTACGCGATCACCCTCATCTTCATGGTATTCAGCATGCTCTGCTGGGGGTCATGGGCCAATACGATCAAGCTCTGCCCGGGCTACCGGTTCCAACTCTTCTACTGGGACTACGTAATTGGCCTCTTCGTCGGAGTATTCGCGTGGGGTCTGACGATGGGGAGTTCCGGATCGCAGGGCCTTCCGTTTCTCGCCGATCTGGCCCATGCCGATGCGAGGCATATCTGGCTGGCGCTGGCCGGAGGAGTTGTCTTTAACGTAGCGAATCTGCTGCTGGTGGCGGCGATCGAGATTGCCGGGCTTGCAGTTGCATTTCCGGTAGGCATAGGACTGGCCCTGGTAATAGGTGCCGTCGGCAACTATATAGTTGCGCCCGCGGGCAATCCAATTCTGCTTTTCGGCGGAGTCGTCATCGTCATGATCGCGATTGTCTTCGATGCTGCGGCCTACCGTGCGCGCGAGCAGCAGAGGAGCGTGACCACGCGCGGCGTTGTGCTCAGCCTGCTTTCCGGCGTGCTCATGGGAAGCTTCTATCCGTTCGTCGCGCGCGCAATGACCGGCGAGGGCGCGACCGGCCCATACGCGATTTCTTTTTATTTCGTAATTGGCGTGGGCATCTGCTCGTTAATTGCCAACACCATTCTGATGCGCAAGCAGCTGGACGGCCGGGAGCCGGTTTCCTTTTCCGCTTACTTTCAGGCCCGGCCCGCATGGCACCTTTGGGGAGTCATTGGAGGCGCCATCTGGTGCACCGGCACCATTCTGAATTTTGTCGCAGCCAGAGCGCACATCGTCGGACCCGCCGTGTCCTATTCCATCGGACAGGGCGCAACAATGGTCTCTGCCTGTTGGGGAGTTTTTATCTGGCACGAGTTTGCGGCTGCGCCTCGCCGCTCGAAAACTCTGCTGGCTTGGATGTTCGTCTTCTTTCTCTGCGGGCTCACCGCGGTTGCGGTAGCGCCCATTTTTTAGATCAACCATGAGCTTCAAAGGCCTGAGACACACATGAGCAGCACGCAGAAACCGATCGTGATCGTCGGCAGCATCAACATCGACCTCGTTGTGACCTCGCCCCGCATTCCTGTGGCGGGGGAGACGATTTGGGGGCATGAATTTCAGCAGCACTTCGGCGGAAAGGGCGCAAACCAGGCGGTCGCGGTCGCTCGCCTCGGCTATCCCGTGGAAATGATCGGCAGGATCGGCTCGGACAGTCTGGGCGCGCAGGCACGCGCAGCCCTGCAGGAGGCCGGAGTAGGCGTCGAGGCCGTCGAAATCGCTGAGGGTTCATCGGGAATTGCGAGCATTACGGTTTCGGAGAGCGGACAAAATGCCATCGTTGTCGTGCCCGGCGCGAATACCGAGGTGACGCCGGAATATCTGGACCGGCACAGGAAGCGGATCGAAAGCGCCGGCATGGTTCTAACGCAACTGGAAATCCCGATGCGCACCGTGGAGCACCTTGCCGAGATTTGCGATCGCTCGAGAATTCCACTAATGCTGGATCCCGCTCCGGCGCAGCCGCTCCCTGCAACCACTCTCTCTCGTGTTGCCTGGTTTACGCCCAACGAAACCGAGGCCGCATTTTATGCGGACGGGATCGATCCGGCTTTGGTCGCGTCAGACCCTCAAAGTCTGGCAAAGGCCTTCCTGCGCATGGGCCCGAAGGCGGCAGTCTTGAAAATGGGCGCACGAGGAGTGCTGCTCGCTTCTCACACGAAAGTGGAGATTCTGCCCGCGATTTCCGTTGCGGCGGTTGACAGCACCGCTGCCGGAGACGCCTTCAACGGCGCATTTGCCACCGGGCTGATACTTGCGATGGACGAACTTGAAGCGGCCCGCTTTGCCTGCGCGGCAGCCGCTATCTCGGTCACGCGGCGCGGCGCGCAATCGTCCATGCCATCGCGCGCTGAGGTGGATCACCTATTAAAGGTGCAGGCGTGAGACTGCGCTGTCTCTTCATCTTTGCGCTGGCCGCGGTCCTCTGCACGTTCTCGCAAGGCACTTCACAAGCGCAGACTCTTCCCAGCACACAGAAGCTTCCGTGGTACGTGACGGCCGGGGCCATCCATCGCGTGACGTTGAAACCGCACACCCGGTACTGGCGCTTTGAACATCTGTCCATGGACCCCGCCACGGCAAAACAGCAGATGCTCACGTGGAAGAGCGAAGGTATCACTGCGCTCGAGATTTTTGCGCCTGAAGACGGAGGCAATAGTTACGACGGGCTGGATGCAAAGGACCGGTTCCGTCTGGACCCCGGACTCGGCTCGATGGCCGATTTCAAACGCCTCGTAGCTCTGGCCCATTCTCTGGGCATGCGCGTGATCACCTTCCAGAACCTCGGCTACAGCGCCACGGACGGAGTGCAGTTCGAGAAGGCGGAAGCAGCCGTGCGCAACGGAAAGAGCACCCGCGAGACAAAAGTGTTTTATTGGAGCCACAGCGCGGATGCGCCCAAACCCGCTGCCTCCAACAGCTATTTCTTTTGCCGGCCGGATTTGCCGAATTATGACCCCACCAAAGCGGAGTTCTGGCAGTGGAGCAGCCGCGCGCAGGCATACTACTGGACCCGCTGGCCGGGGAAGGATGCGAACGGCCAGACCATTCATCTGCCCCAGTACAACTGGAGCGGAACGGCATGGCCTGATGAAGCCGCACATGTGGTTCATTTCTGGATGAACACCGGCTTGGACGGAATGGTGCTCGATGCTGTGAATTGGTACGCCGGAGCCGACTGGCAGAAGATCGACCAGGACATCACGGGCGTGATTGCGAGCTACGGAAACATGCTCAGCCAGCCGGAGGGCGGCGGCGGATTTAGTGACGATCCGGTGGGCTGGGTGAAAGAAGGCAATTTCACCAATATCTATGACTACGGATTGGGAATCTGGTGGGAGAAGAAGAACCGTCCGCTGGTCACGAGCGTCGAGCAGGAGAATCCCGCCAT
>JASHUR010000382.1 GCA_030039895.1 Acidobacteriaceae bacterium
CGCGTGGCGATCATGTTGGAAATGCGCTCCTCGCCCCAGGCAGGGTCCCATTTGACGCGCTTGATCTCGTCGAGCGCGCGCTGGCGGAAGTCGATTTCACTGCCATCGGCATTTTTCATAGGCGTGTCAATGCCGATGAACCATTGCTCTGTGGCGCGAAAGATCACTGGGTTATGGCAGCGCCAGCAGTGTGGATAGGAGTGGTAGATGTCGCTGCGTCCCATGAGAGCACCGCGCGACTGGAGCAGATCGATGATGAAAGGATTTGCCTCAAATACGGTCTTGCCATCGTACTCGGGAAGCCCGTTGCGGAAGCGGCCTTCGTTATCGACATTGCAGGTCTGGTCGAGGCCGTAACGCGTACCTGTGTAAAAGTCGTCTGCTCCATGTGCGGGCGCGGTATGGACGGCTCCGGTGCCGGTGTCGGAGGTGACGTATTCGGCATTGACGCCCAGAATGCTACGGTCGAGGAAGGGGTGCTGGAACGTAACGCGGTCGAGCTTGCTGCCCTTGAAGGTTGCGACTGGGATGGCCGGCTGGAGGTTGCAGGCTTCCTGGACGGCAGTGGCGAGAGCTTGGGCCACGATGTAGGTGCTGCCTTCATGCTCGAGAGCGACGTAGTCAAAGTCGGGATGGAAGGCGATGGCAAGCGATGCGGGGAGGGTCCAGGGGGTGGTGGTCCAGATGATGGCGTAGACCTTTTTGCCGGCCAGAGCCGGGTCAATGGCCGTCGGATCGCTGGTCAGCGCGTACCGCACATACACGCTGGGGCTGGTATGCATCTCGTACTCGACCTCGGCCTCGGCCAGCGCCGTGCGGTCATGCAGGCACCAATAAACGGGCTTGAGTCCCTTGTAGACGAAGCCCTTCTCAAAAAAGCTGTAGAAGGCTTCGACGGTGGAGGACTCGTACTGCTTTGACATGGTGAGGTAGGGGTCGTCCCACTGGCCGAAGACGCCGAGGCGGACAAGCTGCGAGCGCTGCAAGTCAATGAACTTCTGGGCGTACTCGCGGCAGGCGCGCAGGACGGAGAGTGCCGGCATTTCCAGCTTTTTGCGGCCGAGCTTTTCATCGACCTTGATCTCGATGGGCAGGCCGTGGCAGTCCCAGCCGGGGACGAGCGGGGCGTCGTAGCCGGACATGGTTTTGGACTTGATAATGAAGTCTTTAATGCACTTCTGGAGCGCGTGGCCGAGGTGGATGGGTCCGTTGGCGTAGGGAGGGCCGTAGTGCAGGATGTACTTCTCAGCGCCCTGGCGCGCGCGGCGGATTTGGCCGTATAAGTCTGTATCTTTCCACTGCTTGAGGCGCACCGGCTCGTTTTGCGGCAGGTTAGCCTTCATGGGGAATTTGGTTTCAGGCAGCGTAAGGGTCGCCTTAAGTTCGGGCGGTGCGGACATCGGTTCTCCCGGGTGAAATTTGAGAATGGCGCAAAAGACCATTGTATCTGCTAAGAAGCGGTTGGCTGAAAAGCGGACAGCGAGGGTCCGGTCAGCCAGGGAGCGGTGGGCGTACCGGTTGCGGGCGTTATCTATAAAATAAAGCAATGGCTGCGGCGTAACTTTGGCAGGGGTGGATCGTCTATTTTCCAGAGCGTGGCCAGTGTGCTCCGGGCAGAGCGGAGTTGAAACCGGATGGAAAGCCGGCGCGGCGCACGAATAAAATCGGCATCAAAAGAGGACAGGCGAGGGGGCCGTCGTCCATAATAGAGGTAATCCCCAGAGGCTTCGGTCTCAGGTAACACACGATGGGCAATGAGCTTTTAACACCTCCCGAGGAAACAGCCCAGCGGCCAGTAGAAGCAGAGCCCGAACTTCTGCACGAAGCCGATGGGTCGATGTGGACGTCGCTGATTGCGAACCTGCGCGACGCCTTTTCGTCCCCGAAACAACCTCCACTTGAGCTGAGCTCGCAGCCGGTTGCGGTGGGAAGTTCGACAGACGTCGAGCCGGTATGGAAGACGCTGTGGAACAGCATCCAGGACCTGTTCTTTCCTAAAAAGCTGCCTCCTCTGGAACTGACATCGCAGCCGGTCCAGGTTGTCGACCGGATGGCGGTGAAGCGGAGTCCGGTTTCAAGCGCAATTGCGTTTGGGCTTCATGCGCTGCTGATCGCGCTGATCATTCTGTTTGCTCTGGAACAGTGGCACACGCGGGAGATCAAGAAGAAGGAACAGCTCACGGCAGTGGATATCAAGCCGTTCATTCCGATGACCATGAAGATGAACCAGTCGATGGGCGGCGGTGGTGGCGGAGGGACGCACAGCCCGGTTGAAGCATCCAAGGGGCACCTGCCTGACATTTCGAAGCAGCAGATTACTCCGCCCCAGATCCTGAAAATTGACCATCCGAAGCTGCCGGTTCCTGCGACGATTATGATGCCGCAGCAGATGAAGCTGCCGGATGCAAATATGCCGAACATCGGCATGCCAAATTCCCCGCAGGTGGCGCTGGCGTCTCAGGGCGGCGGATCAGGTTCGGGCTTTGGGTCGGGTTCGGGCGGCGGCATCGGGTCAGGCAACGGCAACGGGCTTGGACCGGGCGAGGGGGGCGGCTACGGCGGCGGCCCAATGCGTGTGGGCGGTGGAGTGTCAGCCCCGGTATTGATTTACTCAGTGGAACCAGAGTTTTCTGACGAGGCGCGGCGCGCGAAGTACCAGGGCATCTGCGTAGTGTCAATGATTGTGGACACGCACGGGAATCCGCAGAACATCCAGGTGGTAAGGCCGCTGGGCATGGGCCTGGATCAGAAGGCAGTGGAAGCAGTGCGGCAGTACAAGTTCCGTCCGGCATATTACCACGGGCATCCGGTTCCGGTGCTGATCGACGTTGAGGTGAACTTCAGGATTTACTGAGAGGAATTTTGCTCGGGAGAAAAAGGCCG
>JASHUR010000383.1 GCA_030039895.1 Acidobacteriaceae bacterium
GGCCCGCACCCTACAGCGTGCCCTCCATCGATGAATCCACGAGATCAATCCGCGATCAACGGCTCTGGCTCCAGCCTGCCCGCCGATTGAGAACGAACCGGGCGCTAACACTGATAATCAATACAAAAAAGGTGACCAAAAAGGCCGCGGCATAGGCAAGTGCGTGCGCGCTGTCAGCCGGCTCCGTAATGAAGGACCAAATCGCGTAGGTAAGGTACCCGATCGGTTCATTCGTCAGATGCCCGGTCCACATGTAGGTCGACCAGCCCGCCGTATAGATCAGCGGTGCCGTTTCGCCCACGCCAATCGCCAGCGCCAGCAGCACCCCCGTCATGATGGAAGGCAGCGCCATCGGCAGGCAGATACGCATGATTACCGTCCCCGGCGTCACACCCAGCCCATAACCCGCCTCCCGCACTGCATTGGGCACTCCGCGGATTGCCACTTCGCTCGTGCGCACGATGTACGGCACGGCGATGATCGCCAGCGCAATGGACCCGGCAGCAACGGAAAATTTCCAGCCCAACCCGTCCACCATCGTCACGTAAGCGAAGTAACCCACCACAATCGAGGGCACGCCTACCAGCACATCCGTCAGGAACCGGATCACCGGCGCAACAGGTCCGCGCGGATATTCCGACAGGTAAATCCCCGCGGCTATCCCCGGTGGAATCGCCAGCAGAGTTCCTCCAAGAGCCAGTACCGCCGTGCCTTCAATCGCCTGTAGCAGGCCGCCGCCCAATCCCAGCGTCACAGAGGAGAGAACCTGCCAGTTCAGGGCTCCCGCTCCCCGGGCAAACACCATTTCCAGAATCCATACCATGGCGGCCGCCAGCACGGCGAAGGTCAGCCCGGTAACGCCCCACCCTAGCCAGTTGAAGATCCGACGCCGCCAGGCCGCCAGGGGCCGTGGCTGGCGAATGGCATTCCGAATTTCTTCCGCCGTCATACCCATGTCGTCGCTCCCGCACGGTTTCCCCAATACAGCAGCAGCCGCGCCCCGCCGTTTACGATCACTGAAATGACGCAGAGCACCAAAGCGACTTCCGCCAGGGCGCGCACCGCCATGCCCGTCGGATCCTCCATTGCGGAATCAAGCTGCGACACGATAAATGCCGCCATCGTCGTAATCGGCGAATAGATATTCGACGGCAAATAATTGAGCGCGCCTCCGCCTACCATCAGCACAGCCATGGTCTCGCCCAGTGCCCGGCCCGTCGCCAGAATCGTCGACGCAATGGTCACCTTCCGTACTTCCGGCAGCAGCACCTTCCACAGCGTTTCGAATCGCGTCGCACCCAGGGCCAGCGCTGCCTCGCGCAATCCGATTGGCTGATTCACAATCGCATCGCGAACCGTTGCTGCAATCAGCGGCACAATCATCAGCGTGAGCACCAGTCCTGAGGTCAGCAGACCGTATCCGCTCCCCGTCGGCCCACCTAGATACGGCACCCAGCCGAGATGTACTGACATCCATGGAAAAACATGTTGCCCTAGGAACGGAATCACGACCGCGTAGCCCCAAAGTCCAAACACCACGCTGGGTACGGCCGCCAGCATTTCCACAAAGAAAGAGATCCACGTGCGCGCCTGACCGGGCACGCCTTCCGCCAGAAACATCGCCGAGCCCACTCCCAGCGGCAGCGCAATCGCGACCGCAATGGCCGTACTCAGCAGCGTCCCGGCAATCAAAAACAATATCCCGTAGTGCGCTCCGGGCAGCAGCATCTGGCCGTTTTTCATGACCGGGTTGGCGTACATGCTGCCCAGGTCCCAGCTGTTGCTGGTGATGAATTTCCACCCGTTCAGCTTCACCGCCGGCCAGGCGTAATCCGCCAGAAACCAGACAATGGCGATCAGCGCGACGCAGGGCAGGATCGCGAATGGCGAAATCAACCGACGGAAGGTAAAGATTTCGTACTGTCGTTTCCGTCTGCGCATATCCGGCAAAAGCCGACGCGCGGGGGGAATTTTCTCTCCCCCCGCGCTGGTTGTGCCTCCCTCGCCATTTGACTGGACGGGGGGCGCTTTGACGTTGACACGTTCGTCGCTCAATGTATCTCCGCGATCTGTGCTTTACTCAGTTGGACCACCGAAGGCGGCAGGGCCACAAAGTGCACCTCCGTCATAAAGCGAGGTGCGTTCCCCCCGTTCTTGCTGATCCCCCACTCCAGGAGGCTGCGCAGTGCAGACGCCAGGTCGCTCGAAGGCTGCCTGCTGTTCACCAGTGCATACTCATAGTTGATGATCGGGTAAGACTGCGCACCTGGAGCGAAAATCAGGCTGATGCGCTCGTCCTTCGGGGTCTTCGGCACCATCTCGTTCGCCGCAGCCATCGCTGTCGCTGCGGTCGGAAGGACGAAGTTACCGTCGCGGTTCTTCAGCCTCGCTGTGCCCATCCCTGCCTTCTCGATGGCATCCTCATAGCTGGTGCCGATGTAGGCGAGGGAGTAGGGATTGCCCTTCAGCGCTGTTACCATGCCGGGGTTGCCTACTGCGCCTAGTCCGCCGGAGACCGGCGGCCAGCTGACGGTGGTGCCGTAGCTAAGCGAGTTTGCCCAGTCCGGCGTGCTGAAGGCCAGGTACTGCGTGAAGATGAATGTGTCGCCGCTGCCGTCGGAGCGGTGAATCGGGATGATGCTGTGGTTGGGAAGCTTAACGCCCGGATTCATGGCACGAATGGCCGGATCATTCCAGTTGGTGATTTTACCCTGATAAATTCCGGCGATGACCGGACCGCTGAGCTTGAGATGGAGGTGGTTCAGGCCGGGCAGGTTGTAGTTGACCATCTGCATGGAAATCGCCGTCGGAATGTTCAGCATCGTGGGATATTTCCTCATCAGGGCGTCGCTCAGGTATGCATCCGACGCACCGATCTGCGCGAGGCCCTCTGTGGACTGCGAAATTCCTGTTCCGCTGCCCGTGGACTGGGTCGTGATCTTTACGCCTGGATGCACATTGGCGTAAACGGGAACCCAAAGATTAAAAAGTGGATAGAGCAGGCTGGATCCGGTTTCCAGAATGTTGACCGACTGCGCTGCCATAACAGCACGAGCTCCGAAGAGCACGGTTGCGGCAAAGGCGAGTGTAAAAGCCAGGCCCCGGATCATGGAGCGGCGTTTGGGAACCCGGGCAGCATTACGTACGAGTGACACGGTTGCCTCCTTAAGCGACTTGGCAAGGATTTACTAGATAGTGCTGACGTTGAGTATGCCCCAAAGGGTTGTCGAGCAGAAGCTTACGCAGCCCGATTTTCATTGAGGATTTAAGAAGTTACAGAACTGTAATGATTCGTTGCCAGATATGTGCAAAAGATTTTCCAACTTTTTACAAAAAGCAAGGCCGCCGTCCGCGCTCCAGCGCACGTCGGCTCTCTAATTGCAGAAAAACGATCGTTTGTGCCAGCCCTTAATTCCCGGGCTTCTTATTTCCAGATATAGGTCGCGACAGCGCCCGCAGGAAGCGTGGCTACCGCGGATTTGCCCCGGTAGCGAATCTGAAACTTCTGCGCGGAGCTTCCTGTGTTCGCGACGATCAATGCCTTTCGCCCGCTCGGAGTAAGGAAAGCGACATTGGGAGGCACTCCGGCGTTGCTGGAGGCGATGCGGAACGAGCCGGGACGCACAAATTTTGAGGCATGCGCCACGGTGTAATAGGCCACATTGCGGCTGACGTCATTGCCATCGATGGTGATCGCGCCCTCGCAGATTGGGCAGCCTCCGTTGCTGGTGTGGGGGCCGAAGCTGGGATCGGCGGCCAAATTCCAGAGGAGAACGTTGCGGCTCCAGTTGCGGGGAGCGCCGATGATGAGGCGCGCGACCGGAGCGGCGATGTGCAGCGCGGGATCGCCGGGAGGATCAACGACCATCTGCTCGGTAAAGTAGACATTCTTCTGTGGATAGGCGTCGTGCACAGAGGTGAGCGCGGTGATCTTCCCCGCGTAGAGGTGGAAGGCGGAGCCGTCAACGTACTTTCGCGCTGCGGCGTCGGCCAGAATAGTCAGGGGGTAATCGGGCCGGTCGCAGTTGTGATCGTAAACGAAGATCTTGGTCTTGATATGCGCGTCGTGAAAGGCCGGGCCGAGCGACTGGCTGATGAACTGCGCCTCCTGCCTGGCGGGCATGACCATGCTGGGCGTGTTGTATGGATTGAGCGGCTCGTTTTGCGGTGTGACTGCGTTTATATGGATGCCCTGCGCCTGCATAGCATGGATAAAACGCACGAAATACTGGGCGTAGACGTTGTAGTACTCGGGCTTGAGGCTGCCGGCTTTGAGGTTGTCGTTGGTCTTCATCCATGCTGGGGCCGACCAGGGCGAACCTAGAATTTCGATGGATGGATCAATGGCGAGGATCTCTTTCAGTACGGGGACGACGGTGGTAGCGTCAGGGCCGAGGCTGAAGTGCTTGAGCGCCACATCGGTCTGGCCGGGCGGAAGATCATCGTAAGTGAAGGCGTGATCGTTCATGTCCGACGAGCCGATGCTGATACGGATATAGCTCACGCCGATATCACCACTGCCGGTTCCGAAGAGCTCGCGGAGCAGGCTCTCACGCTGGGGAGCGTCCATATGCATGAGCAGTTGCGCACTGCCGCCGGTCAGGGCGAAGCCGAAGCCGTCCATGCGCTGGAACTTCTGGCTGCTGCTGACATCGATGGCTGGCAGTCCGGCCTGGGGTTTACCAAAGCGCAGCGGCTTTGGCTGGAGCGCGAGCAGAGAGGAACGATCCGCAGTGGTGAGCCAGACGGAGACCGCCCCTTTCTTTTGTGCTTGGGCGGCGAGCGGCAAAGTGAGCGCAAGGAGAAACAGGGCGGCAATGATGGGCCGGAGACGCATTGGAAACTCCTGAATCAATCTGTTCATAGATCCATAAGTGGGGACAAGTGCGCGATGGCAGGTCGGTATTGCGCAACATGAATGACGGAAACAAAAGGAAGAGAGACGGATGATGATCCACCGTCTCTCCTTAGGAGGGCCAGACGATCGTGGCCAAAATTAATTACTGGAAACTGTGGCGCGCAGTCGGCCGGTGTGTGCTCGATTCGCACAGCCTGCGACAGTAGAGTATGCACGATTCCCGGATCCGGATGCAGATGTAGACAATCGCTTGTCTTGACAATTGTAAAACATCCCCGAAACGCGGGCGAACATCCGGCGTAAAGTCGGGGCTTTTGCGGGGCAGACACGATGATTATACGCGCTTTACGGGGCCGGTGGATTCGCGCACGATCAGCTCAGGCTCGACAGTAATTTCATCACCCGGCTCGGCAGTGTGATGGATTTTGTTAAGCAGGGTCTGGGTGGCAATGCGTCCAATTTCCGTCAAAGGCTGATTAATGGTCGTAAGGCGCGGCTGCGCGAAGGCCGCAGCACTGATGTTGTCGAAACCGATGACAGAGATGTCTTCCGGAACGCGGAGCTTGAAGTCCTGGAGTGCGCGCATGGCGCCGATTGCTGAGAGGTCATTGAAGGCAACCAGCGCAGTGAACGGCTGCTTGGTGGCGAGCAACTGATATACGACTGGGTAACCGAGCTCCGGCGATGTGAGGTCGCGGTCGAGACTTACGACCAGCTCAGGTTTAATCTTTAAGCCGAGACGCTCAGCGACGGCAAGGAGGCCCTTCCAGCGGTCACTGGAGTCGGAGCTGAAGGGCTGTCCGCGCATGAATGCGATTTTGCGGTGACCCAGCGCGCAGAGATGATTGAGTGTGAGCTCGGCCGCACGCATGTGGTCAAGCACAACATTGGTCACACCCTGGATATGGCGGTGGCCGGCGATGGCGACGACGGGAACGGGAATCGGATGCTCAAGTAGTGTGTCGACGGCGATGATTCCCTGTGCTCCGCGGCCTATGAGGACGCGGGTATACTCCTCCACCAGATTTTTGCGATGGCGGTGATGCGCGGTGAAGTACAGATATCCGGCGTTGATGAGCTGGTCACCAATGCCGCTGAGGACCTGGGTGTGATAGCCGTCGCCCAGTTCAGGCACAAGAATTCCGATGGTGAGTGTGCGCCGGTTGCGCAGGGAGCGGGCGAGGAGATTGGGGTGATAGTTCATCTCCTTTGCCGCGGCTTTGATGCGGTCGCGTGTGGACTGCGGAATGGTGCGGCCCGGAACGTCGTTGAGAACAACCGAGATGGTGGCAGGGTTCAGGCCCAGATGCGCGGCAAGCTGCTTGAGACTGACGGGGTGGTTGGCCGCAGGCTTCGTCGCTTCTTTTCTCGCTTTGCTGGAGGTTTGTTTCTTCATCGTGTCGGTTGCTGCGCTACGCAGCGGACCGGCTGTTTGCGGTCGTGCTGATTTTACCCTGTATTTTCGTAACGGCATTGCCTTTTATGGTGCGGACTCGGGAGTGGTGATGAGAATGATGCGGTTCTCGCGGGGACGTTGTCTGTTGGAGGTGTCGCACCATACAGTGGATTCTGGGAGATGATGAGAACTGTTGACCTATCCCGGCGGATTGCGCTGACGATCCTGATAGTTACTGCCGGGCCAATGATCTCGGGGCTTGCTTGCACGGCAACAGCACAGGCCGCACGCCACACACAGGGCCGTCAACTGCACACGAACGCAGAAGCTGGAACCGTGACAGGCAAAGCCGCACTGGCCTTTGAGAATTTGATCCGGCAGTCGCAGATCAAATTTGAATTGAAGAACAGCGTGAGCCCGCAGCGCTACTCGATTGAGACGATGCTGGGCGGGGTCGCGGTGTTCGACTACAACAACGACGGCCTGCTGGACATTTTTTTCACAAACGGAGCTGCAATCCCCTCGCTCAAAAAGACTGGACCGGAATATTGGAACCGCCTCTACCGCAACAATGGCGACGGCACGTTTACCGACGTCACGAAGAGCGCGGGGCTGGAGGGAATCGGCTACTCCATGGGCGTGGCAGTGGGTGACTATGACAACGACGGTTATGAGGACCTGTATGTTGTGGGTGTGAACCGCAACCAGCTCTTCCACAACAATGGCAATGGGACCTTCACGGATGTGACGGCGAGGGCGGGCGTGAGCGGTGTGATTCCGGGATACGGCAAGCCCTGGGCAGTGGCGGCGGGGTGGTTCGACTACAACAACGACGGGCTGCTGGACCTGTTTGTTGTGAACTACCTGGACTACAACATCAAGACCGCGGAGCATTGCCAGGTAGGCGGGATCCCGACTTATTGCTCGCCCAATGATTTCCAGGGAACGCCGGACATTTTGTATCGCAACAACGGCGATGGGACCTTTACGGACGTCTCGCGACAGTCGCACATATCGCAATACGTGGGCAAGGGCATGGGCGTCGCCTTTGCGGATTACGACGGCGACGGGTACACGGACATTTTTGTCTCAAACGACACCTTTCCGAATTTTTTGTTTCACAACAACGGCGACGGCACCTTTACCGAGGTGGGCATGCAGGCAGGCGTGGCCTATACAGACAGTGGCAAGACCGTTGCAGGAATGGGTGTGGACTTTCGCGATCTTGACAATGATGGGAAGCCGGACATCTTTGAGGCGGCAATGTTCGGCGACACGTTCCCTCTGTACCACAACCTTGGCGGCGGACAATTTGAAGATGCAACCAGCCAGGCGGGTCTGACCACGTTGACCAGTCGGCTGACGGCTTGGGGCACCGGGGCCTACGACTTTGACAACGACGGTAGAAAAGACCTTTTCATCGCGGGATCGGAGATTCTGGACAACTCGATGGAGGTCCAGCACAGGCCATATGAGCTGCCGGACAGGGTCTTCCGCAATATGGGTGGGTTGAAGTTTGAAGACGTAAGCAAGGAAGCCGGGCTCACATTTGCCGCGGCGCACCGTGGTGTGGCTTTTGGCGATCTGAACAACGACGGCAAAGTAGACGCGGTGGTGAGCGTGATCAATGGTCCGCCAGAGATCCTGATGAACCGCTCCAGCAACCATAATCATTGGATCATTTTGAAGCTGGTGGGCGTGAGGTCGAATCGCGACGGGCTGGGAACGGTGGTCGAGATTACGACCGCACACGGTTCGCAATGGAATGAGGCAACAACATCTGTGGGCTATGGCTCATCCAGTGACAAGCGCGTTTACTTTGGGCTTGGGCCGGACACGACGATCCAGCGGATCGCGCTGCGATGGCCGAGCGGCATCCGCCAGGTGCTGACCAACGTGAAGGCTGATCAGGTTCTGACGATTACAGAGAGCGCAAAGGAACCGCGCGGCGCTACGGTGAACGGTCGCCCGACAGCCGCTGCGCAAGGGACGCGTCTCCATAGCGGTCCGCAAGATCGATGAGTCCCTGAATGACGTGAGGCTGGTGACGTGCATAGGCAGCCAGCGTCTGTGCAGTGACTTCTGCGTCTTGCGTGCGGCCAAGCCGAAAGTATGAGTCGCACAGCATGTAGAGCAGCGTTGGGTCGGTGGTGTTGGAGCGGGCGATCTGCTGCGCGGCCTGCGCCCATTGGCCCTGGCGGTAGTGGACTTCTCCAATTTCAGCGATGGCGGCGAGATAGTTGGGGTGATGCGCCAGCTCAGTATTGAATTCCTGCTCGGCCCGGTTCAGGTCTCCCTGCTGTAGCGCCAGGATGCCGAGATATGTGTAGGCGCCCTGCACCGCAGGGCTGATTTGGAGGGCACGCTTGAGATTTTGCTCCGCAGCCTGTGCATTGCCCAGAGAGAGGTAAAGCGCGCCGAGCAGCACATAGGAGTTGCCGGGCGTGGCGGACGGCCCAACCGCGCTCTGCTCGAAGAGGAGGCGCGCGGCCTCTTCATGATGTTCAAGCAGAAGCTGGCGCGCCTGGTTCCAGACCTTCGTTTCGCGCTGCACGTCTTCCCCCGCGGGCCGAACGGACATTTCCTGCAGCATGCGGTTGTGAATGTCCGCCTCCTGCTGCGCCTCGGCAGCTTTGCCCAGGCCGGCGTAGGCACGGGAGAGATAGAAGTAGGCGAGGATCTGCGTGGGGTCCATGCGCAGGACCTGGCGCAGGGCTTCAACTGCGAGCGAATAGTCCTTTAACTCAACTTCGCAGTGGCCCAGGCCAAGCAGCGAGGTCAGGTCCGCGGGCTTCGCGTCCAGGATGCGCTCGAAGGCGGCCTCCGCGCTTTGCCAGTGCGCGAGCTTGACCTGAGTGGCGGCGTAGAGCGCAAGGGCCTCAGTGTCGTCTGGCCTGTGCGTTACGGCTTGCGTGGAATACTTGAGAGCGCCTGCGAAATCCATGCTGTTGTAGCTGGCGACTCCGAGGTCAAAGTCAATGCGTGACAGGGCGGGGTCGGCGTGCTGTGCCTTGAGCAGCCACTGTATTCCCTCCTGGTTGTTGCCTGAGCTGACAAGTAGTTCGCCGTATTTTTGCATGACCGAAGCGTTGGTCGGGGCGACGTGGAGGCACTCGGTAATGGTTTTGAGCGCAAGATCGTTCTGTCCGTTGAGGTGATAGGCCTGCGCGAGATAGAAGAGGGTGTCGCGATCACGCGGCGTAAAGCCGAGGCGTCTGTGCAGTAGCGCGATTGCGTGAGCGTAATTCCCCGTCACAAGCTGGTCGATGCCAACTTTAAGCAACAAGTCGGGGTCGTTGGGCGCAAGTTTGAGCGCCTTGGCATAAGCCTGCGCCGCGTCAATGTCTCGACCGCTCTCCTCGAGCAGATCGCCCCGCAGCTTGAGAGCGGGAACAAAGTCAGGGTGCTCGCGGAGCAGCGTGTTGACGATGGACAGCGCCTGCTGGTCGTTGCCCTGCTGCGCCGCTTGGATAGCACTCCGCATTTGCTGCGCAGGCGAAGGTGCTGCCGGGTTTGCCTGCGCAAGAGACATGGGAACAAAGAGCACGAAAGCCCCGGCAAGAGCAAAGGCGGCGGCAATTGTGCGTTTCGCCGCGCACGCATCAAGGCGGCAACTATTTTTCTGACTCGCCATTCAACTCAATTTCGTTCGGCTGGACGCGCAGCTCCTTGTAGCTGGCCTCAAGTTTCGTTTTGATCTGTGTGTACTTCTTGTAGAGGTCCACCTGATGCTGGGCGTCCGCCTGCCGGCCCTTGCGCTGGTAGAGCTGGGCAAGACGCAGGTGGGCAACGGGGTTCGTGGGGTCAAGCTGGACTGCCTGTTCAAGCAGCGGCATGGCTTTGTCGTCGTGCCCCATCTGGATCAGGATCTTGGCGAGGTCCAGCTTGGCGTCGGCGTCGTTGGGCTGCATTTGAACGGCGCGGCTAAACTCGTTGTACGCCTGCTGCGCCCTGCCGTATTCGGCGTCGATCTCTCCCAGGCGGCGTTCCGCGCGTCCGTCGTTTGGGTTCTGCGCCAGGTCAGCACGATATTCCTGCTCGGCTTCAGCCTTGACCTTGGGATTTTGCGAGGTTTTAAGCAACTCGGCGAGGTCAAAGTGCACGCCAGGTAGATCAGGGTTGATCGCGATCGCCTTGCGAAACTCGGCGATCGCCGCATTGGTATCCCCCCGCTTGATCTCTTCGTGCGCAAGCATCTGGTGCATCTGTGCGGAGTTGGGAGCCACCAGCGCGAGGCTGAGCATGGATTGCGCCATGAGTTCTGAGTATGTCCGGTAGGCGGCGTAGAGAACCTCAGGGTTCGCCGGCTCCGTTTTTTGGAGTTGGGTGAGCACAGCCGCGGCATGGTTCAGGTCGTTGCCGCTGGTGTAAAGGCTGACCAGCTCAAGTCCAACGCGCACTTTAAATGGCTTGTCCTGGAGGTGGGGAAAGGCAGCGGCCAGGTCGGCTACGGCGTCTGCGGGGTCCTGTGTGTGCTCCTCGGCAATACCTAGCAGGCCCTGAATTTTGCTGAGAGAGGCATCAGCCGCGACGGCAGCCCTGAGGTGCGGCACGGCAGCGGCATACTTGCCCTGAAAGAACAGGAGTACGCCCAGGTTTCCCTGTACGTCCACGGCCTGAGGATTGAGCCTGACGGCTGCCTCCAGCTCAGGAATCGCGAGGTCGGGGCGTTTTTCGCTGAGGAATTGCTGGGCCTTATGAACATGCTCAGTGAACTGCTCGCTGGTGTTGGCGCTCTGGGAAAAGCACGGCACTGCCGCCAGTGAAAGCACAATACAGGCGGCGAGATATTTCAATTTGTGATTCATAGACTTCAATTCCAACAGTACGGAGCGAAGTGGATGATTTGCAAACATCAGGAGAAAAAAGTTAGAGACGGCGATGATCTGCCGTCTCTTCAAGGAGGCCAAGTGTTGCAGAGGCCAGGTAATGCAAAGGTCAGAAGGTAAAGCGGCCTTGCAACTGGACGCCTCTTCCGCCAACTGTGGTGCCGTTGATCTGCTGCTGGCCGGAGGTATAGCTATACGGCGTTCCCGCACCGTTCGACCCTGAAAGGGTGGTGATATTCGGCGGCGAGAAGCTTGCATGGTTGAAGGCGTTGGTTGCGTCGGCGCGGATCTGGAACTGCATTCCCTCCCACGGCAGGAAGAAAGTCTTGCCCGCGGAGAGATTGACCTGATCGATTCCGGGCCCGTACAGACTGTTCCTTCTCACGTTGCCGAAGGTGGCGTTGGCGGGCTGCAGGAAGGCCGCCGGGTTATACCATTCGTTGGCGCAGCTCGCACCATTGCCACTGACGCAGCGTGCGGAACGGTGTTTTGGATAGAGGCTTTCGCTGGGATTCCGGTTGGGGAATGCCGAGCCATCCGTCTCGCCGGTGACCTGGGTTCCAAACACACTGAATGGGTTACCGGAGAGTTCGATGATGGTTCCCGCAACTTGCCATCCGCCAACGGCCTCGTTCAGCCAGTTGTTGTGGTTCAGATAGCGCATTCCCGGGCCAAACGGCAGTTGATAGACCACGAAGCCCTTGAATGCATTGCGGACATCGAAGTTGGAGTTGCTGTAGTTGGCCCCGGGATTATCGGCGATCTGCCAGTTCTGCGGGCCGCCGCGGCTGCCCCAGGCTGACGAGTCCTGATCATCAAGAAAGTGCGACCAGACATAGCTAAAGTCGAAGCTCACGCCGGAGTTGAACCGCCTTTGGACCTCCGCCTGCAGTGAGTTGTAGTTGGAGACGGCGTTGTTGGTGCTCCCACTGATGTTTCCATACTGCGGATAGGGACGGAATGGAGTGATATTTCCCGTTGTGAGCTTGTCCTCCGGCACGTTGTTGAGGTCTGTTGGGAAGGCCAGATTGTAGCCGTGGCTGCCGACATAAGCGATCTCCGCGACCAGATTGTTGCTCAGCTCCTGCTGGATTTGCAGGTTCCACTGCCAGATCTTGGGAACAGGCAAGTGGTACTGGATGTAGCCAACGTCCTGACCATTGAAGCGGGTTGGCGACGTGGATCCCTGGGAATACGGCAGCGGTGTACTGGTGCCGTAAGTGTCCCCATTTCCATCTAACTGCACAACTGGCGTAATACCGTTAGTTTGGTCACTGACGCTGCCGGCAGAGCCGAGAACTGCGCCAAAACCGTAGGAGCTGTTGTTGCCGCCGTAATTGTCCAGGCTCCAGTTATAGGAGTAGAGTCCGACACCGCCGCGGAGCGTCGTATTCTGTCTCGCCAGCCAGGAGAACCCGAAGCGCGGCAGCACGGTGTTGTAGACATCAGCAATGAGCGAGTCGCGGCCATTGGCCTTGGTGGTGCCGTACCAGTACGCCCCGTCGGTTCCAGTGGCGGGATTGAGAACGGTGGGATCAAAACTGGACTCATTGCCGCGGATTTCATTCCAGCCGTGATTGATCTGGTAGCGAACGCCAAGGTTCAGGGTCAGGTTGGGTGTGATCTTGTAGTCGTCCTGAATGAACATCTGCGGGCTCTTGAAGCGGGCGCCGTACTCGGGGCTGACGTTGGCGTTCCAGTTATTGGCCAGCCCAAGCAGGAAGTCTGCGTATTCGAGGCCGGTGTTCGGGTTAGGCGAGGCGATACCAGTCGTGGGGTCGACTGTCCATTGCTCAGTGTACTGACCGGAGAACTGCATGGTTCCGGCATTGGTGTTGCCCCACGCGGTGGAATCGTCGCGGTAGATCAGCAATTCGCCGCCAAAGTGCAGGATATGCTTGCCGCGGATGAGGGTGACCACGTCAGAAGGATCGAAGACGTGCTCTTTATATACGGCATTGGTGCTGGGCTCAATCCAGGCATACGGGTAGTTGCGCGTAAACTGGATGGCCGGGAAGTCATTCGCTTTGGCGAACTTCCAACCAAGCTGCTGCGGATAACCCTGATTAAGGGCAAGATCCCCGAAGAAGTTGCCCTGCCAGGTATAGCCCATTCTGGCCTCGTTGATCGTCTGCGGACTGATGGTCCACACATCGGTGACCTGGGCGTTGTTGTTGTCCACATCGCCCGACTGCCAGCCGATGGGATAGGCCGTGACGGAGTTGGGGTAGACTACCGGCGTGTCGCTCTGCGTGTCCGACATGGTGAGCCGGTTGTCTGTCGTGATCTGATAGTCCAAACGCCCGAAGTATTTGCGATATGGCGTGGACTGAGGAAGGCTGGAGTAGAAGTTGTTCTGCGGTTCGCCTTCCGAACCCGGGCTTCCAGTAACGAACTTGCCTCCGGCGATGTGGTTCGACGGAGTCGGGTACCACTGCTCAAACTTCTGCGCCACGGAGTCGATCAGAGCAGCCGGAATCGCGTTCGATCCATACTCCTGCTCGAAGGATTTGCGGACCGGGTACGGATTGCCCTTCGAGTCATACGCAATGGTCTGCGTCGTAGGATCGTAGATCGTGTAGGGACTGCCGCTGAAGTTACCGCTCATCACCGCCTGCGTTGGGATGGTATTGAACGAGTTGCTGGCCGAGCCGTGATCGACGGTCTGGTCGTAGTCGAAGAAGAAGAACATCTTGTTCTTCAGGATCGGACCGCCGACAGACGCGCCGAAGTCGTTAAAGCGGAGGAACGGGACCGTCGGCGTGCCACCAAACCCATAGTTGTTGGCATTGAGGGCGTCGTTCTGAAAGTAATCGTATGCCGAACCGTGGAAGTGGTTCGTGCCGCCCTTGCTGATCTGGTTAAAGATGATGCCGCCCGTGCCGTACTGCGCGGAAAATGATGAGGTGGATACCTGCAGCTCGGCCACCGTCTCAAAAATTGCCGGGTTGGCATTCTGGCTGTGCGACAAAGTGGTTGAAGCTCCGTCAGCAAGCACGTTGCTGTACGGCAGGTTGCCGTTGACCGAAACTTCCTGCCCTGGATTGGAAGAACCCTGGCTGCCGCCCGGCGTACCGGTTGCTCCCGGCAGCAGGATCATGAAGTTTTCCCAGTCAGCGCCTCCGGTCTGCGGAAGGCGGTCCAACGACTTTGCGCTCAGTGTCGTCTGCTGCGTGCCGGACTCCGTCTGCAACAGCGGCACATTGGTAGTGACCAAGACCTTCTGTGAGACGGCGCCGACCCTCAGCTCTGCGTTTACGGTTGTGTAGCCGACTTCAATCGTAATGGGTCCGCGCACCAGCTGCTCAAATCCGGCGTGGCTAAAGGTGACATTATAGGTGCCTGTCACAATGGACGAGGTGTCATAGACGCCTGCTCCATCGCTGGTTAGCGTTTTTGTAACGCCTGTGTTCACGTTCTGCACGGTCACGGTGGCGCCGGGAATGACCGCCCCGGTGGTGTCAGTAACCGTGCCGCGGATATCGCCAGAATTGATACTCTGCGCCGAGGACATTGCCGCTCCCAATAAAATAAGGAGCGCAGGCGCGAGCCATTGCATACATTTTCTCATTCAACAGCCTCCAAAACCTTCGCCGGCAGCAACCGTTCCAGTCCTTCCGGCGAAACAATCCAGGTTAGTTTTCAATCTCATTTACAAGCCCGGATGGTCTACTAAAACCTTTGAGTAAGCTTGTTTTTGTTTTAAAAACAAACGATTGTCTAAATAAAAGCGCGCAGTTTTCTAGCGCGTTGTGGATTACAACACGCCAAAATAACGACTGTCAAGGGGAGTACGCTTGTGATTCTTCCTGTCTAGACAATCGGTTAACTTTGCAGAGCTCCGCTTACATATATATGGAAACGTGGACCTAGATTTCGACAGGAAGCAGTGCCCTCTAACTCAATCAACCGTTTGTCTAGATAATTGATTTTCCAGTCTCTAAGCCATCGAGACGCCGCTCAACCGGCTTCGATACGCACTTGTCTGTGGGTTGCAGCAGCGCGGACTGGGGCACACGCGGAAGGACGAGTCTGAATAAAAGGATGGAGCCTGCTCCGCGCTAGCTGATTCGTATGCGAGCAGCACGGAGGGAAATCATCAGCAATGATGATCAGATACGCATTGGCATAATAATGTAGCGGTATTTGTACTCGCTCTCGGGGTCTTCGGGGCGGATCTGTCCGGCGGACTGTGCATCCTTGAATTCCAGGCGGACTTCGCCCGAGTTACCGATGGCCTTGAGGAAGTCGATGAGGTAGGCGGAGTTGAAGCCGACGACCAGCGGGTCAAAGCTGTACGGCGTCTCGATGATGTCCTCAGACTCGCCCGAGTCAGTAGAAGAGGATGAAATCTTCAGCTCGTTTTGTTCCAGGCGCAGCTTGACGGCGCCGGAGCGTTCGTCGGCGAACTGGGCCACGCGCTGGATGGATCCCATAAGGTCTTCGCTACGGACAACAGCGAATTTGTTGTTGTCGCGCGGCATGACAGCCTCATAGTTCGGGAATTGCCCGG
>JASHUR010000384.1 GCA_030039895.1 Acidobacteriaceae bacterium
CGATGCGCGTGGCGCGGCGCACGGTGGAGAGGCGATGCGCGATGACTACGACGGTGCGCCCAACCATGAGATTGCTCAACGCGGCCTGCACCAGCGCTTCGCTTTCGGCGTCGAGCGCGGACGTGGCTTCGTCAAGAATGAGCACGGGCGCGTTTTTGAGAATGGCGCGGGCGATGGCCATGCGCTGGCGCTCGCCGCCGGAGAGACGAAAGCCTTTTTCGCCGATGACGGTGTCGTAGCCCTCGGGCATGCGCAGAATGAATTCGTGCGCGAGCGCGGCTTTGGCGGCGTCGACGACGCTGGAGAGCGGCACGTCGGGCTGACCATAGGCGATATTGTTGCGCACGGTGTCGTTGAAGAGGATGGTCTCCTGCGTGACTTTGCCGATCTGCTCGCGCAGGGAGCGCAGGCTGACGTCGCGGACATCGTGGCCGTCGATCAATACGCGGCCCGTCGTCACATCAAAGAAGCGCGGAATGAGATTGACGAGCGTGGACTTGCCGGCTCCGCTGGGCCCGACGAGCGCGAGGACTTCGCCCTGACGGATTTCGAGATGGACGTCGTGCAGCACCTCTTTTTCTCCTTCGCCGGAGTTGTAGGCAAAGCCGACGCCTTCGATGCGGATGCTGTCGCGGAAATCTTTCAATGCGTGCGCGTGTTTCTTTTCGAGGATGGGGTCCTGGTCGTCCATGAAGTCGAAGATGGCGGACGACGCTCCGACGGCCTGCTGGAAGCTGTTGTAGTAGGTGGCAAACTTGCGCACCGGATCGTACAGCTTGAAGAGCGCGATAATGAACGTGACAAATACGCTCACCGTCATGAAGCCGCTATTAATTAGCGTGTGTCCTAGAAGCAGGAGCCCAGCTATAGCAACAGCTCCGATGAGATCCATGAGCGGTGAACTAATGGCCTGCGCGCGCACGGTGTTCAGGTTGGCGTACAGCAGGCGGCGGGCAGCCTGGCGAAAGCGTCGCGCCTCCCAGAACTCCATGTTGAAGGCCTTCACAATCGGATTGCCGGTGATGGTCTCGTGAAGGATGTTCTGAATTTCGGCAAGCTTGTCCTGGCCCTTGCGCGTGGTGCTGCGGACTCCGCGCCCGATGCGGCGCATGGAACTGATGACGACGGGGACAAAGATGAGCAGGACCCAGGCCAGCTTGCCCCCGACTGAGATAACCAGAATAACCATGAAGATCAGGGTGAAGACCTGTTGCAAAAAGTCAGAGAGCACGGAAGCCATGGCGTACTGTACGCGCTCGATGTCAGTGATAAGCGCGGAAAGAAGAGTCCCCGTGGCGTGTTTTTGAAAGAACGTGACGGACCGGCGCAGGATGGCCTCGTAGAGATCGTCGCGCAGATCAGTTACTATGCCATAGCCTGCGTAATTGGCCAGATAGGTTCCGGTGTAGTCGCAGATGCCCTTTAACAAGGTCGAACCAACAAGCAAATAGGCGACGATAGTCCAGTCATTATGAAAGTGCGATGGGATCAACTGATCGAGGTTAATGTGGTAATGGGAATTCAACCACGAAAACATTGTCAGCTGGTTGTGATTGACGCCTCGGTGCAGAACATTGTCTAGGATCGGCATGATCAGCAAGACACGGAAGGCGTCGAAGAGTCCGACTCCGGCGGCAAGGATGACGGCTGCGAGGGCCTGCCACCAGTAGCGCCAGGCATAGTGCAGCAAACGGCCCGCTCGCCTCATTCGCAATCCTGCTTTCGATGGCGGCGCAGAAGCAAAGATGGCCGGGATTGCGGAATCATCCCGTTATTCTACAGCGGGACACACCTCTGCTGCCGTGCCCGGCCGGATCACTTTTCGAGCGATGCGGCAGAGGGGGTTCAGGCGATGGCGCGGACTACGCCGCCGTCAACGCGGATGGCTGAGCCGGTGGTTGCGGATGCGGCCTCGCTGCATAGGTAGGTGACCATGGCGGCGACTTCGTCGATGGTTGCAAAGCGCTTGATCAGACTGCTGGGGCGGGCGTGCTCAAAGAATTCGCGTGACAGTTCTTCGGTCGTCTTGCCGTTCTGCGCCGCAAAGTTCTTGAGGAAGGTTTCGACGCCTTCGCTCTCCGTTGGGCCGGCAAGCACGGAGTTGACCGTGACGCCGCTGGCCGGGAAGGACTCGGCAATGCCGCGTGCGACGGCGAGCTGTGCAGTCTTGGTCATGCCGTAGTGGACCATTTCGGCTGGGATCTGGAGCGCGGATTCACTGGAGATGAAAATTACACGGCCCCACTTCTTTTCGAGCATGTGCGGCAGGTAATGGCGCGTCACGCGCACTCCGGAAAGCACGTTGGCCTCAAAGAAGCGGCGCCACTCGGCGTCGTCAATCTCAAGGAAAGGCTTGACCTCAAAGATGCCAAGGTTGTTCACCACAATGTCGAGGTCTTTGACGCGTGCGAAGAGCTTCTTTGCGCCCTCTTCCGTGGTCAGGTCGGCGGCAACGCCGTCCACTTTGCCTTCGATTTCGCCCACTGCCTTGTCCACGCGGGCTTCGGTGCGCCCGTTCACGTAGACGAACGCTCCTTCGCGAGCGAGGGCCTTGGCAATGGCGAATCCAATGCCTGCGGTTGAGCCGGTGACGAGTGCGCGTTTCCCTTTCAGACCTAAATCCATCTTCTTCTCCTTACCTACGGAGTAGATTCAGGCAGCGGGAGCGGAGATTCAGCGGCGCCAGAGCTAAACCAGAGTTACCGTGTCCTGGGTTTTGCTATAGTCAGCGCGGAATGTCGCGATGGGCTGACTTGGCCTGGTAGCCGTGCTCGGCAAGGCGGCGGCGTATCTCTTCGGCGATCATGACGGAGCGGTGCTGGCCTCCGGTGCAGCCGAAGGCGATGGTGAGGTAGCTCTTGCCTTCCCGAATGTAGTGCGGCAGCAGGAAGAGCAATAGATCAGTCACACGGTCAAGGAATTCGGCGGTCTGGGGAAAATGGTTGAGGTAGCTGATGACCTCTTTATCACGCCCGGTAAGGTGGCGGAACTCGGGCACAAAGTGAGGATTGGGAAGGAAGCGCACGTCGAAGACCAGATCGGCTTCCAGCGGGACGCCATGCCTGTATCCAAAGCTGATGGAGGAGATGAGCAGGCTCTTGCCCGTGGAGCCGCGGCGAAACTCATTCTGGATGTAAGCGCGCAGTTCGTGGACGTTGAAGTTGGTCGTGTCGATGACTACGTCAGCAGCCTTGCGCACGGGGGCAAAGAGCTTTTCCTCGGCGCGAATGGCCTGGCTGACCATGTCTCCATGGCCAAGCGGATGCGGTCGGCGCGTTTCTGAGAATCGGCGCAGCAGCGCAGGGTGGGAAGCCTCGAGGAAGATGACTTTGACAGCAAGCCTGCGGCGCAGGTCCTTGAGCATGGCGGGGAAGCGCTCCAGGCCTCGGCCTTCACGGGCATCGACGACGAGCGCAGCACGGGTGATCTCCCTTGACTGCGTCACCAGCTCAGCAAAGCTGGGGAGCAGCTCCACCGGCAGGTTGTCGACAGAGTAA
>JASHUR010000385.1 GCA_030039895.1 Acidobacteriaceae bacterium
ATCTGGTACGGCTTCGCCGCCACATCCTCCAGAAACAACAGCTTTCCTTCTGTCTCCGGCGCAAATGGAGTGCCCAGCGACGCCGTAAGAATACTCAGGCACCCGCCATACACCACGCCTTCCGCGCGCCCGGACTGCAGCACCCGCAACCCTTCGGCCGCACCCGCTTCCACCAGACCGCCTTCGAGCGCCGCATCTAGGCTCGCCTCGTGCACGCCGCCGTCACGCGACCAGTCCCCCGCCACCAGCGGCCCATGAAACGCCGTCAATCCCGCCTTGTCCAGCATCCAGGTCTGCAGCGCGGTCAGGTCGCTGTAACTCACAAACGGCTTCGGATTCGCCCGTATCAGATCCAGGTCAAGCTCTTCCAGCAGATAATTCGACCCATACCCGCCGCGCGTCGTAAAGATCGCCTCGATACTCGAATCTGCAAACGCCCAGTGCAGATCCGCCAACCGCTCTGCCGTTGTACCGGAGAAATACGGCGCTTCTTTGCCCTGCGCGTGCTCGCCCAGTACAACTTCATAGCCGTGCGAATGCAGCGCCGCCACGCCCTGCTCGATGCGCTCCGGTTTCGCATTGCTGGCGGGCGCAACCACAGCAACACGCGCGCCCTTGCGCACGGCCTTGGGTTTCACCACGCCTCCCCACTTGCGATCAATTCCGCCGGCCCCGTCAGCAGAATCTCTGCACCTTCACCGGCCCAGTCCACCGTCTGCTCGCCACCCGGAGCCTTCACTCGCAAATGTGAACTGAGCCCGCGCTTCGCAATCGATGCCGTCGCCGTTGCGCAGGTGCCAGTGCCAGACGAAGTCGTCGGCCCTACTCCACGCTCGAAAATGCGAATCTCAATCGAATTTGTATCGATCACGCGCACAAATTCCACATTCGTCTGCACGGGAAAATCCGGATGAAAGCATATCTCCAGGCCCAGCGCCTGCCAGCCCCGCCCATGCTTCTCAAAATCCGGCCCATCCACAAAAATCACAAAGTGTGGATTCCCCGTCGAGACCACCACCCCGGCAACCTCCGTTCCATCCGGCAGTCTCACCACCTTGTCCGCGATCACCGGAACGCCCATCCCCTGCGCAAATTCAAAGCGGCTTCCCTCCGCCTTGACCACGCGGCACTCGCGTAGCCCTGCGTCGGTCCCAATCCGCACCGTGTCCCCGGCCTTCAATCCCTTGCAATGTGCCATCCACGCCGCCACGCAGCGCGTCCCGTTGCCGGAGATCTCCGCGACCGATCCATCCGCATTCACCAGCCGGATCGTTGCCGCCCGCTCGCCTGTCCACTCCGCGAACTCAACTCCATCGGCGCCAACTCCGGTATTGCGCGCACACAAGCGCACAGCCAGCGCCGCATCGGCCCTGCCCTCGACAATCAGAAAGTCATTGCCGCAGGCGTGGGCCTTGGTAAATCTTGTCATTCATCCTCCACCGGCGGGATCATCACCCAATCATCTGGGGCTGATGCTATCAGCCTTGTGCAGGTCAGAGCGGTAAAACCGCACGCAGGGCTGCCCGGTCGAACACACAATATCAATCAGCGTCAAGCCCTCCGGATGCGCCTTCACCGCCTTAGCCACCGGGTCATCATCGGTCGTAATCACGTAGTCCGCCGCCTTCGCAGGATCCTTCAGCGCCGGCTTCCAGCGGTAGTAGTCCGCCTCGTTGATCGTCCGCTTCAAATCAATACCCGCCCGCTGATACGCACCTGGGTGCTCGGAGAGATAAGCAAGGATCGTGCAGTTCGGAGGCAGGTCCTCCAGTCCCCGCGCATAGGCTGCTTCAAACGGAATCCTCGTCCGCGAGTTGGCAATCATCTCCTGCAGCACCAGCGGCGTCGCCTTGATCAGCACATAGCTGTTGCCCACGATCAATATCGCAAGCGCAGCAATCACCCACCCCTCAAATTTCGGCTTGCGCCTCACAACCCACTCCGCACACCAGGCTGCCAGGAACCCCAACGCCAGTGCAAACACCGGCAGCATCTCCATTCCATACCGAGTGTTGTAGTACGAATGCGGCCACCACGGCGGAATGAAAATTGGCACCGATCCGTATGCCACCGAGTATGCATAGAACGGCAGCGGAACCCACAACAGAGCCGCCGCCAGAATGTGCTGCGCCTTAAAGCGCCATCCCGCAATCACGCTGCCCGCCGCCGCCAGTACCAGCAACAAATCCGTCAGGTGGTCCCATATCGCGCCCAGTTCCGACGCCTTCAGGAAATACAGCCCCGCAACCCACATGCTGTGCCAGCCCGGATAGTGCGGCGCCCCCGGCTTTGATGTCCGGATCTCAATGGCACGCGCCGAATAAGGCCCCCTCAAAAAGTCCAGCGGATCGCCAAACTGCCGCGCGCAATACCCCATCCACAGCAGCGGACACATGGCCAGCATCACAGTAAAAAGCACAAATGCTCCGCCCACCCGCGTCTTCCACAAACTGCGCCTGCGTAGCAGCGGCACCAGCGCGACGATCCAGGCGAACGTCGCGAAGATCCATCCGTCATACCGCGTGAATGCCGAGCAGACCAGCACCAGTCCGCAATACGTTAAATGCCGAACCGCATGTGGAATGTCATTCTGATCGAGCGCCCTCAAATACTCCACCAGGAACACAACGGCCCAGATCATCTCCGCAACACATAGCGGCTCGTTCAGCGCCGTGGTCTGTGCATACAAAAGCCCTGGGTTCAATGCAAAGAAAAGCACCGCGATCAGCGCCGGCTTCGGCTTCAGCCAGACGCGCGCCAGTCGATAAATGCCCGCGCAGCCGAACACATAAGCGCCCATGGACGGAAATGCGCCCGCCAGCCCTGACTGCCACCAGCTCATCTTCCAAATGAACGGAACGATCAGCAAATGCGGCAGTGGCAGCCATACCGACCCCAGTTGGCTCAGCCCTGCATTTGTCGAGTCGATCAGGCGTCGCGCAATCGCCATGTGCGCCACGGCATCTCCGGAGAGCAGCAGCAGGTTGCGCGAAAAACAGTAGCCCAGCGCAAACAGCGATACCAGCAGCGCGCTCCATGCGACGGCAAATGTCTCCCCACGCAGCGCCATGCGCGCTTCGTCGACAGGCGCAATCGCCTTCTTACTCAAGGTGCGAGAGTTTGCGGAAGAGCGCAAAGCGTTCCTCTACCTCGTTTGGATCGAGCTTCTGTAACCGCTCAGTTCCGAACCGTTCCACAGCAAACGAGCCCATCACGCCTCCATAAAACATGGCCTTCTTGAAGACCGCTGAAGTCAGCTCTTTCTGTGAAGCGATATAACCAAAAAATCCGCCTGCGAATGAGTCACCCGCGCCCGTCGGATCGACCACCTCAGCCAGCGGCAGCGCCGGTGCGCGAAACGGCACAGAAATACCATCCTCTCCGGGAAACAGCCGGTCGCTGAAGAATGCCGTCGCGCCATATTCCCCGTGCTTCACCACCAGGCTCTTTGGCCCCATCTCCAGAATCTTCTCCGCCGCCGCAACCAGGTTCCCTTCCTTCGCCAGCAGCTTGACCTCGGTGTCGTTGATCAGCAGCCCGTCCAGCCCCTTGAGCACGCGCGCCAGGTTCTCTGCATGGTCGTTGATCCAGTAGTTCATCGTATCGCCGCACACCAGCTTCGCCCGTGGCATTTTCCTGCGCACATCCGCCTGCAAAACAGGATCAATGTTCGCGAGGAAAAGGAACTCCGAATCCTCATACTCAGCCGGAATCTTTGGAGAGAAGCTCTGGAACACGTTCAGCTCCGTATTCAGAGTCTGCGCTTCATTCAGGTCCTTCAGATACGACCCGCTCCAGAAGAAGCTCTTGCCCTTCGTATGCTCAATGCCGCGGGTATCAATGCCCCGCCGCTTCAGGATCTCTTCGTGTTCCGCGGTAAAGTCTTCCCCCACCACCGCAATCACGCGCACGTCTGTAAAGTAGCTGGCCGCCAGCGCAAAGTGCGTCGCAGCGCCGCCCACGCAGCGCTCCGCACGGCCAGAAGGAGTCTCAATTGTGTCAAAAGCGACACTGCCTACAACCAGAATCGACATTCGTTATACTTTCACGCTTTCGTTCAGATATTTTCCGACCAGCAGATCCAGCCTGGCCTTCGTCTCCGCCGGAATCAACTTGCGGTCCGTCAGAATCGCGTGCTCCAGCGCAGAGGCGCACCCGCACTTGCGCTCGCGCGGCATCGCGGCTACCGCAGCCTTCACCACTTTGCACGCATTCGCCGCATTCTGGTGCAGCACCGCCACAATCTGCTCTACGGTTACATCGTCATGGCCTTCATACCAGCAGTCGTAATCGGTCACCATCGCCACCGTCGCGTAGCAAATCTCCGCTTCGCGCGCCAGCTTGGCCTCCTGCAAGTTGGTCATGCCAATCACATCTGCGCCCCAGCTTCGGTAAAGGTTCGACTCCGCACGCGTCGAGAACTGCGGACCCTCCATGCACACATAGGTTCCGCCGCTTTTGCCCACCACGCCTTCTCTGGCGCAGCCGTCCGCAACTGCCTTACCCACAGTCGCACATACCGGATCGCCAAAGGCCACATGGGCCACCAGCCCATCGCCAAAAAATGTCGAAACACGATGAAAGGTGCGGTCGATAAACTGGTCTGGAATCACAAAGTCCGTCGGCTTGTGCTCTTCCTTCAGCGAACCCACGGCCGAAACCGAGATAATCCGCTCCACTCCCAGCTTCTTCATCGCATAAATATTGGCGCGAAAGTTCAGCTCCGACGGCAGCAACCGATGCCCGCGCCCATGCCGCGCAAGAAAGGCAACCTTGCGTCCTTCCAACTCTCCCAGCACAAACGCATCGCTTGGCTCGCCAAATGGTGTATCCACGCGCTCTTCGCGCACAGCCGTAAGCCCGGGCATGGCATACAAACCGCTGCCCCCGATAATTCCAATCTCTGCTTGTTGCAAATCCCGCCCCGCAGTGAACTTGTAAGTTGTACAAACGCGAAGCTTCAGTATAAATGCAGCGCCGCACGCATTATTCCGCAGCTCTGCATAAAGTCCACCAGCCCGCCCGTAAGGCTTTGCGTTGGTTGCACGCGTGCCGTGATTGCGTCTGGGTCTTCGCCGTTCTGCGCGCCCACCATAAGAAACTCCAGCTTCCGCGCCAGCGGCAAAGGAAAGCTCTCGCTCACAAACACCATCCGCCCTTGCGTGGAAATGAGCATGGGACCCTCATTTGAGTTGTAGATCAGTTCATCCGGGTCGGACTCATCCTTTATGTCCGCCGCGACGTCCGAATATTGCCGCCCCAGCTCTCCTGCGTACATCTTGGCAAATGCCTGTGCCGCCTCCGGAGACTTCCATTGCGAAAGATATAGGAGTCCGACCGAAGACGTAGAGTCCTTGTTCGTCGCCGATTTCTTCTGCACCGCGTAATAGATGCCGCCGTCCCACTCGGGCGTAAGCTGCGCCGACAAATCCGGTCCGCCAAACAGTTCCGTGAGCATCCTCACGTCAAGCTGCCCCATCACTCCCACGTCGTACGGGTTGTAATCCGCATCGAGCAGCCCATGCACATCCGGCATCTTAAGCACGGGAACCTTCACATGCTCCTCATACGCGCCGGGATTCATGATTTCAAAAGTCGATGATGGCGGATGATCGAGAACTCCGGCAAACGCCGTCTTCGTGCCCTTATCCTCTAGCATTTCCACCTCAAACTTCAGCCCCTCCTGGTAAGGAAACAGCAGCGATTCATGCAGCACCAGCGGGGCCCGAGCCAGCACCGGAGAACTCGCATCCGAACCTTGTTCATCGGCCATCCTGAGCACCGCATCCGGGTTTGTAAGGATGCTTCGGCCCATCGGTTTGAGCTCATAATCCACTAACACCGCCATGGCCTGCCCCTCCAGCACCGCCTGGCGTGCTGAGTCTTCTTCATCTGTCGCAATGTGCCGGTTGTCCTCGACTACATTTTTTGACAGCGCATCGCTGCTCTGGTCGTCCCATTTGTTCAGGTCCACGCGCTGGTCCTGCAGGGCATGCGTCAGCTCATGCGCCAGCACAGGTTTCTGCTCATCCGGCGCAACCCAGTCCAGCAAATTCACTGTTTTCGTCTTGCTGTCGTAATAACCGGCAATCTGCTCCTTCAGCAGGCTCACCAGAAAAGGCTGTAGATGAAAGTCTTCATCGAGCATGCCGAACTTCTTCAGCACAATCTCTGACCTCTCCATCCGGCGCTCATCTTTGCCGTTCTTCAGCTTATCGTCTAGGTACTTCTCTACCGCCGCGCGCGTCGTCAACCGCCTCTTCACCCGGCTCTTGATCGGCAACTCCGTGTCCTGGGACGCAAACTGAAGGATCGTATCGACCGATGCAAGCAGTTCTTTCTCCTGCTCAGGAGTAATGTGCGTCTCAGGCTTGCCGGCCTGTCCGGTTTGCGCAGCGCCATTCTGTCCGGATACATGCTGCTTGCCCTGCTCAGCAGCCTGACCAAGCGCCAACCCAGCCATCATCCCGGCCATCGCCACCAGCGCTGCCCAACGGCGCAATCCCAGTTTGCTCATTCGTTTCCCTTCTCTTGCGAGACTATAATTTTCCTGTGCCCTTTGCCATGAACGCGCCATTGCAATCCGTAGCCAATCCAGCGCTGGAAACGCCTCTTACCACGCATCTCCGCGTCCCTGCTGCCGCATGCGTCGACTACCAGGGCTCTCTTACCGCCCGCGTTTTCAGCACTTTGGATCAGGAGCTTGCCGCGCTTACAACTGCCGCCGGCCTCTACGACCTCGGCTACAAGGCCTATCTCAAAATAACCGGGAACGACCGCATTCGCTGGACGAATGGAATGGTCACAAACACAATTCAGGGCCTTCCCGACGGGCATTGGAATTCGAGCTTCCTGCTCAATGCGCAGGGCCGCATTCAAGGTGATGCCAACATTTACCGCACCGCCGAAGCGCTCCTGCTTCAAACCAGCTGCGCTCAAATCGCCCATCTCTCCGCCCACCTCGACCACTTCATCATCATGGACGACGTCGAACTGCAACCATTAGACGCACCTCAGACCACAATCGGCATCGCAGGCCCGGACGCTCCTCAAATTCTTTCCGAACTCGGACTCAGCATTCCCGATGAGGGTGCCTTCACCAGGACCAGTCTCAACGGAATTGGACTCACACTCGTACATGCTTACAGTCCTGTCGTACCGCGCTTTGAACTCTGGCTGCCTGAGACTGCGCTTCCTGATCTATGGGCCACTCTGCAGAGAAAGGGAGCCGTCCCCTGTGGCGTCGCCGCTCTTGAAGCCCTGCGCATCCTCGAAGCCACGCCTCTCTATGGTGTCGATATTCAGGAGCGCCATCTCGCCCAGGAAACCGGCCAGACCCGCATGCTCAACTTCAATAAAGGCTGCTATCTCGGACAGGAGATCGTCGAGCGCATCCGTTCCCGCGCCACAGTGCACCGCAATCTGCGCCAGTTTTCTGTAGAGAACGCACCTGAGTCGCTTGAACCTGGCCGCACCATCGAGATCAATGCCGAAGGCGCGGAACGCAATCCCGTCGG
>JASHUR010000386.1 GCA_030039895.1 Acidobacteriaceae bacterium
CTGATCCGGTCCCATTTACACTTACAGGGGACGATCAACCTGACTTCGGCTTAACGATGCCCCATTCCGCTCAGCGCCTGCGCAAATTTCGCTTCAATCGCCCGCAACAGATCGCAGCCATCCTGCTGGCCATACTCCTCGGCCAGTGCCTCTGGGTCATTCAGCACGACACTCTCTCTGACACCGACTACGCCTACGCCCGCTGCGGCCGCGAAATGTGGGAGAAGCCTTCGCCCCTCGCCGGCTACTTCACCACCTGCGGCAATATTCACGACGGCACCCTCGCCTACCGCGCCGCCGGCCTGCCGCTAACCATCGAGCGCATCTTCGCCGGGCAGCTCTCCACCACCTCCACTTGGGAGATGCGTCACGAGCTCCATTACATCAATCTCTTCCTCCGCCTTCCATTCACCTTCGCCGCGCTTTTCCTCGGAGCCTGCCTCTGGTGGGTCACTCGCCGCCTCTTTGGCAACACAGGCGGATATGTCGCCCTTGCCCTTTACTGCTTTTCGCCGCCCATCATCGCCATCGCAACCACGCCAAACAACGAGATTTGGGCCGCTCTCGGTCTCTTCGCCGCGGTTTACCTGGCCATCGGAGTCGCCCATGCCCTTCAGGGCCCGCGAAAAAAATGGCGCCCGCGCATTCTGCTCCTCACCCTTGCCTTCGGCTTCCTGGCTGCTGCGCACGTAGCTGCCTACATCCTGGCCCTTATCTTTGCAATTGTGTTCATCGCATATGTGGCGGAACACAAGCGGGCCTATCTCCCAACCCTGCTCATTCTCTGGGTGCTGGGACCGCTGTTGATCCTCTTCGCTTTCTATTCCTTCCGCCCGGACGCATTCAGTTACGTCTTCCGTAGCGATGCTGCCAGGCTGAGCATCTCTCTCGGGCCTGCCCGCCACTTCTTCTCCTCTCTTACCAATGCCGGAATCACAATTGCAGCCTTGGCATCGCTTGCCTTCTACGCCGCCGTTCGACGCGCCCGTTACTTCGGCAATACTGCCCCGCTCATCGTCACTGCAATCCTTCTCGTGCTCATTTCTACAGCACACATCAGCTTCCCCGGCCATCCCTACCTCTGGGCTTTTCCTTTCCTGTGCACGTTCATAGGCGGCGTCTTCGCCGACATACTCGAGTCGCGCCACAGGCGCTTTTTCTTCTGGGTCACGGCTGCACTGCTCCTTGCCCAGGCTTCTCTCTGCCTTGCTGGCCTTCCCTTGCTGATCCAATAGCCGTTTGCCTCCACTCCGCGCACCCGGTAGACTCCCATGTAGACTCCGCCTGAATGCCTTCGCAAAAGGAAAATCCCGACCGCTTGGTCTCGGCGGCCCGTGCCGAAGATGAGAGTTCCTTCGAGCTCAAGCTTCGCCCTCGCCGACTCAACGAATTCATCGGCCAATCCAAGGCCAAAGAACAACTTGCCATCGCCCTCGAAGCGGCCCGCTCGCGCGGTGAAGCCCTCGACCACGTCCTGCTCTTCGGCCCTCCCGGCCTCGGCAAAACCACTCTGGCCACAATCATCGCCAATGAGCTCGACGTCGGCTTTCAGCAGACCTCCGGCCCGGCCCTGCAAATCCAGGGCGACCTCACCGCCATCCTCACCAACGTCCGCGAGCGGCAGGTGCTCTTCCTCGACGAAATCCACCGCCTCCAGCCGGTCCTCGAAGAAAAGCTCTACACCGCCCTCGAAGACTACAAGCTCGACATCATCATCGGTCAGGGTCCTGCCGCGCGTACGCACGTCATGGATATCAAGCCATTTACCTTCGTCGCCGCCACCACCCGTCCCGGCCTGCTTTCATCGCCCCTGCGCTCGCGCTTCGGAATCCTCCTCCGTCTCGAGTTCTACTCCGACGAAGACCTTCGCTACGTCGTCGAACGCTCCGCCGACGTCCTCAACGTACCCATCGATCAGGCCGGCGCCGCCGAAATTGCAATGCGCTCCCGCGGCACCCCGCGCATCGCCAATCGCCTCCTGCGTCGCGTCCGCGACTACGCCCAGGTGCGCGGCTCCGGCATCATCGATCGCGAAACCGCGCAGTACGCCCTCAAAATGCTCGAAGTTGACGCTCACGGCTTCGATGAACTTGACCGTCGCTTGCTCCTCACCATCATCGAGAAGTACGACGGTGGCCCTGTTGGCATTAACACCCTCGCAGCGACCCTCGCAGAAGAACAGGACGCGCTCGAAGAGGTCTACGAGCCGTTCCTCATCCAGCACGGCTTCCTCGACCGCACCCCGCGGGGCCGCGTCGCAACCCGTCTGGCCTACGAACACTTCGGCCTGCCGCTCCCACGCAGGCAAACACCGCTCTTCTAGGGCAGCCACCACATCTAATCGAATCAAAGGAGGAAATATGGCACGCACTGAATCCGCAATGCTCGAACTTCAAACCTCCGCTCCGGACTTCGCCCTCAACGACGTGACCACCGGGCAGGAAATTACCCCTCAGTCCGCGCGTGGCCAAAAAGGTCTGCTCGTCATGTTCATCTGCGCCCACTGCCCTTTCGTAAAGCACCTTGAGAAGTCCCTCGCGCAGCTCGGCCGCGACTATGGCAACAAAGGTGTTGGCATAGTCGCCATCAGCAGCAACGACGCGGAAAATTATCCCGACGACGCGCCCGCCGGCCTCGCGCGGCAGGCCAAAACACTGGGCTTCAACTTTCCCTATCTCTACGACGAATCCCAGCGGGTAGCGCGCGACTTCAACGCCACCTGCACCCCTGACTTCTTCCTCTTCGACAGCGGCCTCAGGCTCGTCTACCGCGGCCAGTTTGACTCCAGCCGCCCCGGCAACGAAATTCCCGTTACCGGCAAAGACCTTCGCGCCGCCCTGGACGCCGTCATCGCCGGCCGCCCCGTCACCTCCGACCAGCGCCCCAGCGTCGGCTGCAATATCAAATGGAAATAGAAGGGCCCGGCGAATAGCCGGGCCGCTTCGTTCAGAGCTTCAGCCCCTTCAAATACTCCCTGAAGCGTGGCCCCAGGTCCTCCCGCTTTAGGGCAAAGTCCACCGTCGCCGTCAGCATGCCGAACTTGTCGCCTGCGTCGTAGCGCGTGCCTTCAAAGTTGTATCCGTACACCTTCTCTGTCGCTAGCAGCCCCTTGATGCCGTCTGTAAGCTGCAACTCCCCGCCTGCTCCCGGAGTAATCTTCTCCAGCAGCTCAAAAATCGTCGGCGTCAAAATGTACCGCCCGATAATCGCGTTCTTTGACGGCGCTTCTTCCATCTTTGGTTTCTCCACCATCCCCCGCACGTCGATGATGCGCGAGCCCGGCTCGATCGGGTCCCCGTCCAGCACGCCATACGACGAAATCGCCGGACCCTCGACCTTGTGCGTCGCCAGAATTGAGCTCTGCACTCTCTCGAACACGCTCATCATCTGCTTCAGGCACGGCACCGGCGCGTCAATCACGTCATCCGGCAGAATCACCGCGAATGGCTCATCGCCTACCAGGTCCTTTGCCATCAACACGGCGTGGCCCAGTCCCTTGGCATCTTTCTGGCGCACGTAGGAAATGTCTACCATGCTGGAAATCCGGCGCGAAAGCTCCAGCAGCTCAAACTTTCCGCGCTTCTCCAGGGCTGTTTCCAGCTCATGGCTGATGTCAAAGTGGTCCTCAATCGCTGACTTCCCATGCGCCGTGATCACAATGATCTGCTCGCAACCCGCCGCCAGCGCCTCCTCCACGCCGTATTGGATAATCGGCTTATCCACCACGGCCAGCATTTCCTTGGGAATCACCTTAGTCGCGGGCAAAAACCGGGTTCCAAAACCCGCCGCAGGGAACACAACCTTCCGTACTTTTTTCATCCGTCGTCCTTATTGAATGTATGCCACCACCAATAGATGCAATTTACAACACCGGTGAGCTGCCGCTCTTCCTTGGAATCTTCCATGACTCACCTCACCTGAACAGGAAGAAGCCATGATCAACCGCACAGAGTAGGCAACCTTTCCCTTCACTCTCGTTCCTCGCTCCCTGCCGGCGCCCTCTACTGAACAACCCCCTCCCGCACCGCCAGTTGGTCCAGCAACACTCTCACCTCCGCCAGCACCTCATGCGGCTTCGGCGAAGCCAGCGGATACCGCAGCAGCCCCTGCGGCGTGAACTGCGCGCCGCGCTTCGCGTTCTTTGCCACCAGCTTCATCAACCGCCCCGGATCGATCCCCGCGTTATCCGTAAACTTGATGTGCAGTTGGTCCCGCTTCCGGTCCACCTGCGCCACGCCCAGCCGCTCGCACTCAATTCGCAGCAGCGCCGCATCCAGCAGATGTTTTACGCTCTCCGGCATCGGTCCGTAACGGTCCTCCAGCTCCGCCCGCACATCATCAATCTCGCCTTCGCTCTGCGCCCCGGCAATCTTCTTGTACATCCGCAGCCGTTGATTCTCTTCAGCAATGTAGCTCTCGTCAATCCTCAACCCAATGCCCAGGCTTAGTTGCGTCGTCGTGCGCTCTACGTGCTCTTCGCCCTTCAGCTTGCCCACCGCCTCTTCCAGCATCGTCGTATACAGCTCAAAGCCCACCGCCTCAATGTGCCCGCTCTGCTCCCCGCCCAGCATGTTACCCGCGCCCCGCAGTTCCAGATCCAGCGCCGCAATCTTAAAGCCTGCGCCCAGATCAGAGAACTCCTTGAGCGCCGCCAGCCTCGCCCGCGCAATCGCCGTCAGCTCCTGCTCCGGCGGGATCAGCAGGTACGCATAGGCTCGCCGGTTCGACCGTCCCACCCGCCCCCGCAGTTGATACAACTCCGACAGCCCGTGCCGGTCCGCGCGATTGACAATCATCGTGTTCGCCAGCGGAATATCCAGCCCGTTCTCAATAATCGTCGTCGCCACCAGCACATCATGCTCATGGTGCATGAAGGAAAGCATCACCTTCTCCAGCTCGCCCTCACCCATCTGCCCATGCCCAACCGTAATCCGCGCCGACGGAACCAGCTCCTGCAGCTTCGCCGCAATCTCGTAAATCGTCTCCACGCGGTTGTGCACAAAGTAAACCTGCCCGCCGCGCTCCAGCTCCACCTCTATCGCCGAACGGATCAGCTTCTCATCAAACTTCGCCACCACCGTCTGGATCGCCATTCGGTCCTTCGGTGGAGTCTCGATCACGCTCATGTCCCGCAACCCCACCATCGACATGTGCAGCGTCCGCGGAATCGGGGTCGCACTCATCGCCAGCACATCGATCTCTCGCCGCATCTGTTTCAGCCGTTCTTTGTGCCGCACCCCGAACCGCTGCTCCTCGTCCACAACCAGTAGCCCCAAGTCATGGAATTTCACGTCCTTTGAGAGCAGCCGGTGCGTTCCAATCAGAATGTCAACCTTCCCCGCCTCCGCCATCTCTACGATGTGCTTCTGCTCTTTCGCCGTTCGAAAGCGCGAAATCAGCTCAATATTGATCGGGAACATCCTGAACCGCTTCTTGAACGTCTCAAAGTGTTGGAAGCTCAGCACCGTCGTAGGAGTCAGCACCGCCACCTGCTTGCCGTCCTGCACCGCCTTGAAAGCTGCGCGCATCGCCACTTCCGTTTTGCCGTAGCCCACATCCCCGCACAGCAGGCGGTCCATCGGAATCTCTGACTCCATGTCGCGCTTGATGTCGTTGATCGCCGACATCTGGTCATCCGTCTCGTTGTAGTCAAAGGCGTCTTCAAACTCCCGCTGGAACTCGTTGTCCGGGGTGAACGCATGCCCGCGCGCCGCTTTGCGCTGTGCATACAGCTTCAGTAGCTCGTCCGCCATGTCCTGCATCGCCTTGCGGACTTTGGCCTTGGTCTTCGCCCACTGCTGAGACCCCAGCTTGTTCAGTACCGGAGGAGGTCCCGCCTCCGTCGACCGGTACTTCTGGATCAAATCCAGTCTCGTCAGCGGAACATACAGCCGCGCCTGCTCCGCGAACTCCAGCACCATGAATTCAATCGTCGTTCCGTCCTGCTCGATCTCTTTCAGGCCCCTGTACTGCGCAATGCCGTGCTCTACGTGCACCACGTAGTCGCCCACCGTCAGGTCGCGAAAGTCCGACACAAACGCCGCTGTCTTCGACTTCCGCGGGGCAGGCCGCGCCATTACATCCGCTTCGTCTGAGAAATCGTTCGCGCCGAAGACCACCAGCTTCGCATCCGGAAAACTCACACCGCTCGCCAGCGAGCTGCGCACGATAATCGGCGTCCGCACATTCCCCGCCAGGTAGCTCGACTCGTCGTACACGTTCTCGCTGCCCGCATGTTGCGTGCGGCTGCCTAGCCGGTACGGCAGCTCATACTCCCGCAGCAGGTTCGCCAGCCGCTCCACCTCGCCCTGGTTTGGAGCCGCCAGCACCATCCTGGTCTCCTGCTCCATCAGCGCCCTTACCTGCTCCAGAAACGCCGGAATCGACCCATGGAACCGCTGCGTCGGCCGTGTACTGAACTCAGTCTCGCCCAGCGTCGTGTCGTCTTCCAGCACATCCACAGCGCCAAGCTGATCAATATCCAGCCCCATATGCGCCGTCAGTTGCGCTTCCAGAATCTCCGGCCGCAGGTAAATGTCCTCTGGCCGAATCAGCGACCCGATGCTCGCCCGCTCATGCCTTTGCTCAACCTTGTTCCACCAGCGGTCAATCTGGTTTTTCACCATCGCCGGCTCTTCCACAAAAAGCGCGCAGCGCGGCATCATGTCCAGCAGCCCGCCTGCGGCTCCCGCGATGCCTGCAAAGAACTCCCAGCCCGGAAACACCGTTACGCCGCCCGCAGCCACAGCCTCTTCGACCATCTCCTCGGCGTCGCCCGCTCCCGCCGCGTCCCCCGTGGGCAGTTCTTCATCCGTGGAGCGCGCGCTCACTCTGGCGCCACTCAGCCTCGCGTGCACCGCCGCCAGCAGCCTCTCCGTCACCGGAATCTCCGTCAGCGGCAGCAGCAGTGCCTCTTCCAGGTGCGTCGACGACCGCTGCGTCTCCGGATCGAACTTCCGGATCGTCTCAATCTCGTCGCCGAAAAACTCCAGCCGCACCGGCCTGTCCGCTTCCGGCGAATACACGTCCACAATCCCGCCGCGCCGCGTGTACTGCCCCGGCATCTCCACAATGTCCATCGGCGTGTAGCCCACGCTCGCCAGATGCGCCAGCAGCGTCTCAACATCCACTTCCTCGCCGCGTCGCAGCACCTG
>JASHUR010000387.1 GCA_030039895.1 Acidobacteriaceae bacterium
AGCAGCGTCGCATCCTCCGGCACCTCGTCCGGGTCCGAGAGCTGAATGTTGCTTGACGCCTCTGCGTTGTCGCCCGCTCCGCTCATCTGTACGCTCTTGCTCAGCAGTGTCACGCTCGGCCGAGCCGCGCCAATCTCTCCTTGCACCGTTTCCTTGCGCCCATCCTTCAGCAGGGCCACGGCCTTGAACGCTTCGCCCGGCTTGAGCCCGCTCGCGGCCTTCACATTCGCCGCCTCCATCGGCAGTGTGTCCATGCCCTTCGTGCTCGTCAGCGTCCCCGGCTTGAACACAACGCCCTTCAGCGTCAGGCTCGCCACTTCATCCAGACGCGTCCCCTCCAGCATCCCCTGCTTGTCGCCCGCGTAAAGCGTGAACGACGCCAGGTGCCCCGGCTCCGAATACGCCTGCACCGCCACATCCTCAGGCTTGTTCAGACCCGCCTGCTTCACCATCAGCGTCATCTGTCCCGGCTGTGCATCCTTCAGCGGAAGCGTCACCTCAACCTGGTTCGGCTTCACCAGCTTCCAGTTCGCCTTCACTTCCTTGCCGTCCGCGCTGCGAAACTCAATTCCATCCACGCAGCTTGCATCGTCCGCCTGCAGTCGCAGCGTATCGTCGCGCCCCACCACCAGCGAATTCTCATCCGCATCCGCAATCTTCCACGTCTGCACTTGCGCTCCCTGCAGTTGCACCACTGGCCCGGCAAACGGCTCAAATCCCCAGTACCCGCGGATCGACGCCTTCACATCCGCCCCGATCACCGTTCCCTGCAGCGGCTTCGTGTCCACGTCCAGCCCTCCTCGCACCGCATCGGGAGTCAGCGGCAGACTCACACTCTTCCCATTCGCTGCCTGCAAATGCAGTGTCAGGTCCCGCGCGTACCCCGTCGAAAACACCAGTGGCGCGCCCTCGACTGGCAGCGCCAGTGTCGTCTTCTGCGCGCAGTACACCTGCTTCTCGTCCACCGGATGCAGCGGCGGTGGCTGCGCCGCCTCCACTGCCGGAAGCGCAATCACCAGCACCGACTTCGGATTGTGAAACGACGGCGGCGTATTCAGCTTCAGCGAGAGCGAATTCCCCTTCTGCTCCGCCAGTGCCGGAATGTACTGGTACTGCGCCGTGTGGAGCGAGTCCAGAATCCGCGCAATATCCATTGCCGACGCCACATACGACCCGTAATATCCGTAATCCAATTGCGGTGTTGCGCTCGCCTGCAACGCCAGATCGCCTGCCGGCCCTGACGTCAGCGCATCCACAATCGACTCACTGTGCCCGTCATTCAGCACCAGATTGTTCTGCTGCTGCGTCAGGCACGGCGCAATCTCGTCCATGTCCTTGTTCAGGCAATCCGGATCAAGTTTGATATCCAGGCTTCGCGCCAGCAGCGGAGAAACCATCTTCAGCTGCTCGGGATCGGTCTCATTGATCTTGTGGACCGCGCTCAAATACTTGTCCAGCCGCGACCGGTCCAGGCTCGCCTGGTTCAGGTCCTGCGACGCCCGCACAAACGCGCCCGGCCGCCCTTGCACCGCATTCACCAGCGTCCGGAAGTCTCCGCCCGTCTCCGGAGCCAGAAACAGCAACACCTGCTGCGCGCCCTTGGGAACCGTAATCGTCATCCCCTCGCGCTCGAACTTCCGGTCCCAGGTCTCGCCCTTGTAAAACCACTTCTCCGGCGGAGTGTTCGTCGCCCCGCGCAAAAATGCCGCCACCAGCAGGTAATGCACTGCCTCGTCGTTGGGAAAATCCGGATGGATCCAAAGCTTGTCGCCCACCGCGAGGTTCGGGACCTCGGTGATCGGCAGTGTCTCGCCGCCGCGTGTCACTGTGACCTCGATCTTCGGTCCGTTCAGATCGAACCGGGCCGCATCGCCAAACGCTGTCGCGCAAAGGCACACCAGCACCGCAATCGGCAAAGCCAGAGATCGGGTAGAAAAATACCGCCGCAAAGTCATAGCTCTAATTTTAAGGAACTCCTGAGTTGAAAGGAGCGCCCGAATCGCTTTCGATACTGCCTTCGCGGCGCAAGTGATTGAGATAACTGGACGCTTTTTCAGGGACAAATTTGTCCCTGCACGCACAAATCCACCTTCTTAATAGACCTCTCAGCGATAAAGAAGTTTCGCCGATCCAACCAGGATAGTCGTTAAATGAATGATGAAAATTCCAGAAAACTCCACTCAGGGCTAATCATTGCAAAACGCCCCCCCACAACATGTGCGCCACTCTCGCAACGCTGTCCAGCATGCACAGAAAAAGAGATAGGAGGATAATTTCTCAAAGGGGGTCCTCCAAATGAGCAGTGCTGCTCTCATTCAATCGCTCAAGGAAAGCATTCTTGGCCAGGCTGGTGTGAAGGCCCTCTATGGCGAACCCATCTCCGCGCAGGGCAAAACCGTCATCCCCGTGGCAAAGCTTATGTACGGGTACGGCGCGGGAGCAGGCACCGGCGGCATGGGGAATTCGAGCGCACAGGGCGAGGGCGGAGGCGGAGGAGCCGGCGTGCGAGCCATTCCAGTCGGAGTCATTGAGATCAGCGACCAGGAGACCCGCTTCTTGCCCATCACCAGCCGGAAAAAGCTGGCTGCCGCTGTCTTCGCAGGGGTCCTGCTCGGCTTCTCGTTCGGTTGGCGCAGACGGCGGCGCTGACCTCTCCATCCGTTCACTGACAGCTTCTTAACTGACCGCGCCTAAACGAGCGCTGCTTCGCCGCCCTCAGGCCTTCATCAACTGCTCGATCCTCACCGGCAGATTTCGCACCCGCACTCCCGTCGCGTGATACACCGCCATGGTCAGCGCAGGCGCCACGCCCACCAGCCCAATCTCGCCAATGCCGCGCGCCCCGTACTCACCGATCACCGGGTCCGGATAATCCAGGAAAATCACCTCCTGCTCCGGAATGTCCGCATTCGTCGCCACAATGTAGTCGGCAAAGTTGTTGTTCAGCGGCTTCGCATTGCGCGGGTCGTAGTACGTATCTTCAAACATCCCCATGCCGATGCCCATCACCACCGCGCCGAGAATCTGGTTCCTCGCCGACTTCTCGCTGATGATCCGCCCCGCGTCCATCACCGTCACCGTCTTGCGCACCCGCAGCCTCGCAATCCCCGGGTCCCAGCCTACTTCTACAAAGTGCGCCCCAAAGCAGTGCATGGAATAGTTGTCGGCATCCGGAGCGCCGCCCGTCTGCGCCTCTGCCTCCAGCGCCGCGATCTGCTGCATCTCGAGCAGCTTCTCAAACGGAATTCCACTCTCCGGCGCTTCGCCCTGCTTATGCACGCGGCCGTTCGTCATCGCCAGCGTCTGAGCATCCACGCCCTTATACGGCGAACCGTTCGTCCGGGACGCCAGGTCCAGCATCTGCCCGATCACCTTCACGCTGGCCGCAGCCACTGCCGGAACAATAGTGGCCGTCGCCGTCGATCCTCCTGACATCGGCCCCGGGGGCAGCGAGCTGTCTCCCAGCACCGAATCGATCCTCTCCACCGGAAGGCCCGTCTTGTCCGCCACAATCAGCGCCATCACCGTGTACGTTCCCGTCCCGATGTCCTGTGTTGCCGACGAGACCCGCGCGCGTCCATCCGCGCTCAGCCGCACCCGCGCATGCGCTCCTCCGCGATACGCGCCCCAGATCGCCGTGCCCACGCCCAGGCCCACAATCTCATTGCCGTCGCGCATCGAACCCACGCCCGGCGTCCGCTTGCTCCATCCAATCCGCTCCGCGCCCTTCGTGTAGCACTCGCGCAGATGCTTGCTCGAAAATGGCTTGCCCGAGCTCTCATCTCTTTCTGCGTAATTCTTCAGCCGGATCTCCAGCGGGTCCATGTTCAGCTTGATCGCCAGATCATCCAGCGCAGAATCCAGCCCGTACATTCCCGGACAAGCGCCCGGCCCGCGCATTGCCATCGGCGACCCAATGTTTAGCCGCACCACCCACTGCGCCGTCTTTACATTCGGGCAGCTGTACATCACTGGCGTCGAACCCGTCGCGTTTTCCATGTAGTCGCTCAACAGCGATGTCGGATTCTTCACCTCATGGATCACCGCCTGCAGCTTCCCGTCCTGGGTCGCGCCCAGCCGTATGTGCTGCTCCGTAATTGGACGGTGTCCTACTGTCGTGAACATCAGGCTCCGCGGAACCGTCACCTTCACAGGGCGTCCCAGCTTCCGCGCCGCCATCGCCGCCAGAATCGTATTCGGCCACGGAAACAGCTTCCCGCCGAACCCCGACCCCACGAAGGGCGAAACGATATGCACATTGTCCAGCGGCACACCCAGCATCTGCGACACCACGCCCTGCATGTTCACCACCCCCTGCGTCGTCTCGTAGAGCGTGACGTGGTTGCCCTTCCACACCGCGATGGTCGCATGCATCTCCATCGGATTGTGCGTCTCTGTCGGCGTCGTATACACCTCATCCGTCTTCACTGGAGCGTTTTTGAACGCCGTCTCCGCATCGCCTCTCGAATAGCTCCGGTGCGCGGGCCCCAGCGGCGTCGTCACTTCGCTCATCCGCGTAACCGGCTTCGCCGTCTCGTAATCGACTTTCACATGCGCGGCCGCGTCCAGCGCACGCTCAAACGTATCGGCCACAACCAGCGCCACGTACTGACCGTAGTAGTAGACCTTGTTGTCCTCAAACGGAGGCCGGCCTTCGCTCACAATGCTGTTGCGCTCAAACGGCCCCGCCGTCCGGTACACAGGTCCGCAGTTGCCGTGATACAGGATCCCCAGCACCCCCGGCATCGCCTCCGCAACCGACAAGTCAATGTTTGCAATTCGCCCCGACCCGATCGTGCTCGCCACCGGCGCGCCGTACGCCACTCCCTCAATGGGATGGTCCACCGCATACTGTGCCCCGCCCGTCACCTTCAGCTTGCCGTCAACCCGCGTAACCGCCGAACCAATGATTGGTGATATCGCCATCTTCCTGCTCCCGCTTAATTCCCTTGTTGACTCGCTCCCGCTGGGTGCCCCACGTCTCGCCCTTGAGACGTGGGAAGTCCTCTCAGGCGGTAACCATGCTGAGCGTCCGCACGATCGCCTGCTTCGCCAGCTCAATCTTGAACCCGTTGTACTTGAGCGGCTTTGCGCCCCTCATCGCCGCCGCTGCTGCCGCCTCAAAATTCTTCGTGTGCGCCGGCTTTCCTTCCAGCACCGCCTCGGCTTCCTTCGAGCGCCACGGCTTTGTGCCCACGCCGCCCAGGGCAATCCGCACCCTGCGAATCCGGCTGCCCTCCACCTGCACCACCACTGCCGCTGAAGCCAGCGCAAATTCGTATTGCGCGCGGTCCCGCAGCTTCAGGTAATGTGACCTCGTCCCCGCCGCCAGCCGCGGCAGCGTCACATACGTAATCAGCTCGTCCGGCTCCAGCACGTTCTCCTTGTCCGGAGTCGTCCCCGGCGTCAGATAAAAGTTCTCCAGCGCAATCTGCCGCTCGCCCTTCGCGCCTTTCGCGTGCACCACCGCTTCCAGCGCCATCATCGCCACCGCCATGTCTGATGGGTGCGTCGCCACGCATTGATCGCTGCCGCCCAGCACCGCATGAATGCGGTTGAAGCCGTCTTGCGCCGGACACCCCGATCCCGGCTCCCGCTTGTTGCACGCGTAGTTAATGTCGCGGTAGTAGTAGCACCGCGTCCGCTGCAGCAGATTACCGCCCGTCGTCGCCATGTTCCGCAATTGCGGAGAAGCCCCTGACAGCAGCGCCTCCGACAGAACCGTATACCGCGCCTTCACGTCCGCATGGTTCGCCAGATCGCTGTTCCGCACCAGCGCGCCCACCTTCAGCCCGCCGTCCGGCGTCGGCTCCACTCGGTCCAGCGGCAGCAGATTGATGTCCACCACCGAATGCGGCGTCTCGACGTTCAGCTTCATCAAGTCCACCAGCGTCGTCCCGCCGGCCAGGAAGCGCTGACCAGGATCCAGCGCCACATCCACCGTCTTCGCCTGCGTATAACGAAATGCCTGCATATGAGCTCCTGAGAATTCTCTCGCTGAAACTGCCCCCGACCAAAGAGAGGGCCAACCCGTTTAGTATTAGGACTGCGCGGAGCGCGTCCGCCCGGACGGCCAGTCCCTGGCCTGCTGCACCGCCGCCACAATGTTGCTGTAGGCGCCGCATCGGCAGATGTTTCCGCTCATCGCCGCGCGCACGTCATGGTCCGTAGGTCCAATTGGCTCCTTCAGTAGCGCCGCGCCCGACATGATCTGCCCCGATGTGCAGTACCCGCATTGGAACCCGTCGTGGTCAAGAAAAGCCTGCTGCACCGGATGCAACTCGCCGTCCTTCGCCAGGCCCTCAATCGTGGTGATCTCGTCCATCTGGTGCATCACCGCGAACGACAGGCACGAGTTCACCCTCCGCCCGTTCACATGCACCGTGCACGCCCCGCACTGCCCGTGGTCGCAGCCCTTCTTCGTGCCGAACAAATTCAGCCGCTCGCGCAACGCGTCCAGCAGAGTCACTCTCGGTTCCAGCATCAGGTGGTGCTCCACGCCGTTCACCCGCAGCGTCACCGGGACCGGATCGACCACAGCCTCTGCCGCGGGAGCGTCCGCCGTCGGGGCCTCAACAAAGCCATCTGCGCCATGCGTCAACGGTGCGGCCGTCGCAATCACTCCAGCCGCGCCCAGTTGGGCCATAAACATGCGTCGTGAAAATTTACCAAAGACAGGCGCTTCCTGGTCAGGAAGCGCATTCAAGGAGGAATCACACTGCTTCTTCATTCTCTGACTCCGTGTCAGGTGGACCTATGCCTTGTGTCGAGCGAGCGAATCGGAATTTGAGAACCGCGCCGCTTTCGGTTCAATAAAAGAACTACCGTGCGCGGATATTAAAACGTTACAACACGTCGCAGTGGTCAGTCCACTGCACCGGACTTTGTCTCCTGTTGAAAAGAATGAGTATGATCAAAATCACATAAGAATAACGTTTCCAATCGACCAATTTATACGCATCATGCCCCGCACGCTGGGTGCAACCTCAACCGCATCTCGGTCATAACAGTAAAGCCCTCGTACGGCCCGGCTACGACGCCAAGCCACAGCCTCATCTCATCTGCGCCAAAAATTTATTGCTCCCGCTATATTTTCCTCTGGTGACCTCTGTACACTCGATCAACATCTCGCCGTGAAGTTCTGGGGCGATGTTGCCTCGGGCAGGGGCCTTCGCCTGACAAAGCACGCAGCCTGGCCGTAGATTGTGCAGTTCGCAGCAACTCTCAAAGGAGAATTGATATGAGGAAGCTACTCATCAGTGGAACAGCTGGTTTAGCGTTGACAGCAGGCGCATTAATCTTTGCACAGGGACCATTGGTCAACATCGGCAGCAGACATCCAAATCTGCGTGCCGCACAGCAGTCCATCGCAGATGCGTACAATTCGGTCGAACGGGCACAGGGAGCGAATCGAGGCCGCTTGGGAGGACATGGCGAAAGAGCGAAAGCTTTGCTCGCACAGGCCTCTCACGAGTTGCGCCTGGCTGCCGACTACGCGAATCACAGGCGCTGATCGTTGATTCGTCGCACTTCCCAACAATAACCCGATCATCGAGATCAGCACGTCATCGCTGAACCGCGATGCCGCGTCAAGCGCGCTTAAAGTGGCCGCCATACAGTCCATGTATGGCGGCCAGAGCCGCGCCCTTGACTCCCGCGGAAAAGCCTAGCACTTGCGCGTCCTACTGAAATCTGCGCGGTAGAACAATTCTCACTCGCTCCCCTGCGCTTTCAACTCGTCGAGCTCCTTCTGCAACTCCTTCTGCGCCTCGGCCATCTGCTTCTGAATCTCCCCGTTCATCACCTTCCGCTGCGCATCCATCGCCTCGCGCTGCGCATGCTCTATCTGCTTCTTGAACTCGGGCGAATTCA
>JASHUR010000006.1 GCA_030039895.1 Acidobacteriaceae bacterium
GATTCTTTGGGAAGTTTTTTGTCTTCTCGTCCGCTCTGCATGCGGGCAGCGGGCTGTTGTGGCTGGTGGCGCTGGCAATCGCGATGAGCGTGGTCTCCCTATACTACTACCTGAAGGTCCTGAAGCAGATTTACGTGCTGGACTCGACGGTGGAGGACGAGGATGTTCGGACACCGCCGTTGATGCGTGCCATCATCGGTGCGATCGCGCTGCTGGTGGTTGTGCTGGGCTGCTGTCCGGACCTGCTGCTGCATTGGATTGACGTGGCGATGCGGGCGATGCCGCACTGATTCCCTTTCCCCAATTTTGCCGATATTCGACGCAGGCGCTATCTGACGGAAAAGATTCCGGCCCCTCGTGCAATTCCCTTCAGGCGAGATAGGATGGCAGGGACGGATTTGTACGACCAGGATCCGTACGAGGCATTTGTTGCATGGAATTTCATATCCACCGCGCGCTCCGGGAACGGCTGAAGCTGGACGATTTGATTTTCAGCTACACGGGAAATGTCATCTTCGCGAACGTGGCGGCGAGCCGCAAACTGGCGAAAGAGCTGAACGAGGAGCGCGGGACGGAGACCGACCCGGAGCGGACGATCCATGGCGGCGCGCTGTTTGCGATGGGGCTGATTGACGAGCTGAACCACGCGCTGGCGGCGCTGTATCGTAGACAGGTGGATCCGCGGGTGCTGGCGGAGGCGGTGCGATGGTTTGGGGCGCAGGCCAAGCCGGAAGAGGTTGACCGGCTTCTGCTGCAATTTGCGCAGGAGTTTCCGAACACAGCGATCTTTCGCGGCGAAGTGACTGCGGCCGATTGGCTGAAGGGCTCGACGAACGGGATGCCGAACCGCGAGGCGGCGCTGGAAGAGTTGTTGATGTTGTGGCTGGCAAACATCAATCCGGCGTTCAAGCCTTTTCGCGAGCTATTTGAAGATGCGGGGCTCAGGGAAAAGACGATTTACCGGAGCGTGACGGAGACATTCCCAAGCTACTTCAGCACGCGTCCTCCGCTGGCTCCGGAGGTGGGCAGCCTGCTGGACGTGCTGCGGGCACCGATGCTGGCTTCTCCTGACTCGCTGACGGGGCAGTTGGAGTTTATTCGCGAAAAGTGGGCGATACACCTGGGCGATGACCTGCGCCGGGTGTTGCTGGCGATTGATGTGGTGCGCGAAGAGGACCTGGCGATCTGGCTGCGGTTTCATCCGCCGGGGCCGGACTGGCACCGGCACGGCGCGCCCACCTGGGGGATGGCGGGCTTTGTTGGAGACGAGTTTATCGGCTTTGAGGAGCAGTTTGGACGGAGGCGGTATGCCCACGACTACCAGGCTCCGCTGCATGAATATGAGGCGTTCAGCCACGACCAGGCGTGGATGCCGAATGTGGTGATGATTGCGAAGAGCACGTTTGTGTGGCTGGAGCAGTTGTCAAAGAAGTACAAGTACCACATTCACCGGCTGGACCAGATTCCCGATGAGGAGCTACAGCTGCTGGCCGAGCGCGGGATTACTGCGCTGTGGTTGATCGGGCTGTGGGAGCGGAGCACGGCGTCGCGAACGATCAAACGACTGCGCGGACAGCATGATGCTGTAGCGTCGGCCTACTCGCTGAAGGGATACGACATTGCGCAGGACCTGGGCGGGTATGAGGCGTTCGACAACCTGAAGCACCGCGGGGCGCGGTTCGGGATACGGATGGCGAGCGACATGGTGCCGAACCACATGGGGATTGACTCGGACTGGGTGATCGAGCATCCGGACTGGTTTTTGTATCGCTGGGAGAATCCGTTTCCGTCCTACAGTTTCAACGGGCCGGACCTGTCGAATGACAGCCGGGTTGAAATCAAGATCGAGGACCACTACTACGACCAGTCGGATGCCGCGGTGGTGTTCCGGCTGCGACACCACCATGACGGCGCGACGCGGTATGTGTATCACGGGAATGACGGGACCAGCTTTGCATGGAATGACACGGCGCAACTGGACTACTCCCAGGCGCATGTGCGCGAGCATGTAATTCAGACGATTCTGCATGTGGCGCGGCTGTCGCCGATTATCCGGTTTGACGCGGCGATGGTGCTGGCGAAGCGGCATGTGCAGCGACTGTGGTTTCCGCTGCCGGGAACGGGCGGGTCGATTCCGTCGCGGGCGGAGAACGCGATGACGCAGGAGCAGTTCGACGCGCTGATGCCGAATGAGTTCTGGCGCGAGCTCGTGGACCGGGTAGCGGCGGAGGTCCCGGGCACGCTGTTGCTGGCAGAGGCGTTCTGGCTGCTGGAGGGGTATTTTGTACGCACGCTGGGCATGCATCGCGTGTACAACAGCGCGTTTATGAACATGCTGCGCGATGAGGAGAACGCGAAGTACCGGTCGTACCTGAAGAAGACAATCGAATTCGACCCGGACATTATGAAGCGGTATGTGAACTTCATGAGCAATCCCGATGAGCGGACGGCGATTGACCAGTTCGGCACAGGAGACAAGTATTTCGGCGTAGCGACAATGTTGGCGACGCTGCCCGGTCTGCCGATGTTCGGGCATGGGCAGATCGAAGGATTTACGGAACGCTATGGCATGGAGTTCAAGCAGGCGCGCATGGAGGAGTGGCCGAACGAGGATCTGGTGGCCAGGCATCAGCGCTACATTGCTCCGCTGCTGTATCGACGGTGGCTGTTCGCGGAGAGCGCGCATTTTGTGTTGTACGACTACTGGACTGGATACGGGACAGTGGATGAGAACGTGTTTGCGTATTCGAACCGGGCGGGCGACCAGCGAGCACTGATTTTGTACAACAACAGCTACGGAACGACGCATGGAACGATCCATGTCTCGGCGGCGGCAATGGACAAGGCGACCGGGACGCTCAGGCAAACGCGGCTGGGCGATGGGCTGGGGCTGGCAGGGTACGACACGGTGGTGGCCTATCGCGATTATGCGACGGGGCTGGAGTATCTGCGGCGCGGGATCGACTTCCATCACCACGGGTTGACGATCGGGCTGCGCGGGTATCAGCATGCGGTACTGCTGGACTGGCGGGAGTTGCGGCCTTCGGCGGAGTATCCGTGGGACCGGCTGTGCGATGCGCTGCACGGAGAAGGCGTGCACAGCGTGGATGCGGCGCTGTCGATGCTGCGGCTGCGTCCGCTGCATGAGGCGCTGCAGGCAGCGGTGAGCGCGGAGAACGCGCATACCCTTGCCGAAGTTGCAGGAGGAGTGGCTGCTGAGGCGGAGACGGCGGGAGCGATTGAAGGTGGAACCGGCATGCAGCCAGCGGAGCAGCGCATGGAGGCGCGGCGGCCGACGGCACGGCAGGTGCAGGAGTTTGTTGAGAAGTGTGCCACCATCTATGAGCGAGTCGTAGCTGGCCTTCCAATTGAGAACCGTGAGCTGGCCGCGAGAGTTGCGTCGGCGATGGGCGAGGAGGAGGCAGCGCAGAGTTATCGCGAAGGCTGCGAGAAGATGGCTTCCGCCGCAATACGGCTGCTGCTGCTGGAGCAGGAGTATGGCGCAGAGTGGCCGGTAGTTGCGCGAGCTGTTCCACACTCGGATGAGCGGTGGGCGATCGTGCTTGCGTGGATTGTGGTGGGAAGCCTTCCGTGGAAATTTGAACGGCTGGAGGTGTTTGACGCGCTCAAGCTGCGGGAGGCGCTGGCAGAAATATTCTCCGCGTCCGGCATGGAAGGCGAGAGCGCATGGCGCGCGGCGGCGCAGGTGCGGGTGCTGTTACTGGAAGCCGATGTGCCGGATCTTCGCAGCTTCTGGAGCGATGGGGACGTGCGGTGGCTGTCCGGCGTGAATAAAACCGACGGCGTGACATATGTGAACAAGGAACAGTTTGAGGGATTAACGGACTGGCTTCAGTTGCCAGCTCTGCTCCAGTGCGCGGAGCCCAATGCGGACGCGCTGGCCGGGGTTCTGGAAGCGGAGGCCGCGGCGGAACATGCACGGGAGACGATTGCGGAGGCCGGGTACAAACTACAGGCATACCTTGATGCCTGCCTGCGCTTGGAAAAGCCGGAGGAAACACAAGAGTCACTGCCGGACTAGTACCTGTGATGCAGGTGGACGTGCAGGTATTCCTCGATGGCGATGAGGATGAACGTTGCGATTGAAAGAACCCACTGCAGCCTCTCCATGCGGAGCTGGTGCGCTGTGAGTGGTTTGCGGCGCCATTGAGCGGACGGACGGTTGCGCAGGCGATGTGCGTGGATGAGGATGGCAACGTTCACGAGCGAGCCGACCAGTGCAAGGGCAAGCATTGGGATGCGCAGCCAGTCGGTGTGAAATCGGACCATGTCTGCGCCGACCCCGGAGGTAAGAACCAGCGCGCCGATGCCAATGCCGAGGCGGACTCCGTTGATCGCGATGATTGCCGTGCAGATGCTTTGCAGAAACGCAAAGACAAAGCTGGACCAGGCGAGAGCTCCGCGAGCACGTATGTGCTCGGCAGGCAGTGGCTGTGTGGATTCGAGATCTGCTGGTGCTGCTGGCATATGAAACATCTCCCTGGGGCAAGCGCTTTGTGCGCATGAAAAATTAACGCGCGGTCGCGAGAGCCCGGCGCGTGCTAGCTTCCCTCCGGCGGGGAAGACGCCATGCCCCTGATTTCCGCATCGAGGCGGGCGTGCAGGCGCTCGCTGAAACCGAGGGGCAGCTCGAAGACACGCTCGTCGGCGGTAAGGATGAGGATGTTGCGCGTAGAGTCGAGGATTGCCGAGCAGATTTCGCAGTGGTCGAGGTGCTCCTGAACCTGCTTGAGAATCTCCGGCGCAAGATCGTTGTCGAGATAGGCGGAGATGTGATCCCATACGTGCTTGCAATCTATAACCACGAGAACCACCTCCGTTTGGGATTGAACTGCTTGAGCTGCGGCGCAAGCATTTTCTGCATCATGATGCGGGCGCGGTGAAGGCGGACTTTTACGGATGCCACGGAGATGCCGAGAGACTCGGCTGCCTCGATGACGCTCAGCTCTTGAACGTCGCGGAGGACGAAGACCTCCCTGTAGATGGGGGGAAGGTCTGCGATGGCCCGCCGCAGAATCTGGCGGACCTCCATACGCTCAAGGGTCTCAGAAGGGATTTCACGCCAGTCGCGCAGCAGCGCCGGCGAAATATTCTCCTGGTCGCCCGGCGGATGGTCGAGAGATTCGATTTTGATGATGTTTCTATGGCGGAGCCGGTTGCGGGCCTCATTGAGAGTGATGCTCATCAGCCATGTGCTGAATCTCGACTCCGCACGAAAGCTGTTGAGGTTGCGGAAGGCCTTCAGGAAAGCTTCCTGGACGACCTCCTCGGCGTCAGCTTCGTTCTTAAGCATGGAAAGGGCCATGACATAGGCGCTGCGCTCGTGGGGGCGGATGAGGTCGTGGAACTCATGCGTGTTTCCGGCGAGGATCGAGGCAATACGCAGGGCTTCCTTGCCTGCGCTGGATGCCGGTGCTGCTGGTTGCGCGTTCAAGGTGAAACTGCTCCCCGCCTTACCGAATTTTGGCACTGCCACATAAACACAGAACCGCGAAGAGCCAAAAGGTTACAGGATTCTTCAAAGGAATGAACAGCCAAGGTTGATTAGACTCAGTTCAGGAGGGAGTTGTGAGTTCAGCTGAGTCTTCTGAGAGGACCGATCGTGCGCTGGCGTATGCACTGTTGAGGCTGGTGCTTGGCGTGAATATCCTGATGCACGGCGTCAGCCGCATCGTTGCGGGAACGGCCGGTTTTGCAAACAGCCTGCTGCCCGAGTTCCAGAAAACACCGCTGCCGGCTCCGTTGGTGTATGCCTTTGGCCTTACGCTGCCCATCGCCGAGACGGTGTTAGGCGGGCTGCTGCTGTTCGGCTTCTGCACACGGTATGCCTACGCTTTGGGACTGCTGCTGCTGGCAACGCTGACGTTCGGATCAGCGCTGAGCCAGAACTGGAACGTAGCAGGAATCCAGCTTATTTATGCAGCCGTTTACGCGGCGCTGCTGGGGCTGCGCAGATATAACCGTTTTTCGCTGGACACATTGGTCTTTCGGGAGAATGACTAAACATGATGTTGCAACGGCGGTCGATTGCAGGACGGAGGGAGTTGACCTGCCCGGGCATTGAGGCAGCTTTGATTCGGCTGCAAATGGTGCCAACCACAGCGGCTGTTGAAACAAAAGTAACCGGGAGCGAGTCTAAATTATGGGTATCGTGTTTAATCTAAGGCGCATCCGTGCGCTGTTCGGAGAACTTAAGCCTAAAAAGGAGTTACGCCTTATGGTTTCCAGCTTTTTTTTCTCGCGGAAGATTCGGAGCCGCCTGGCCATTGCCGCCTCAGTCGCCGCAATTACGTTGTTGCCGTACGCCGCACAGGCGGAGCCGGGTGCTTCACCTGCCGGCCCATCGCCTGCGAGTACTTCGTCCGATAGCAACCAGCAGTATTCGAGTTCGTCGGACTGGAAGGCCGTCCTGGCAAAATTTGACTATGACGGCACGCCAAAGGCGAGTTCCTCGGGACGGTTTGGACAATATGGGCAGAGTAATAATCGCTATCCGTATTACACCAGCCGCTGGAGCCACCTTGCGCTTGAAGTCGGCGGCGGGCTTACGTCTCCGGTAGGCACTGCAGCCAACGACAACTATGAGACCTATGGCTACAACTTCACGGTTGGCGGCGGCTGGAACTTTAACAAGCACCTTGGAGTGCTGCTCGAGTACCAATTCAACAAGAACAAGATCCCGGGCGCCACACTGGCGGCTGCGGGGTTTCCGGGCGGCAACATCAATACCCATTCGCTGATTGTGGAGCCGGTGTGGTACCAGCCGATCACTCATACAGTGGGAGTTTACGGACTTGCCGGGACGGGCTTTTACCGCAAGGTGACGAACTTTACCGAACCTGAAGAGGTAGAAGAGTGCTACTACTTCTGCTACTACGGTTATTCCAACGAAACGGTCTCGAATTTCTCCAGCGTTAGCCCCGGATTCGACGTCGGCGGGGGCCTCTACTGGAAGGCATTCGGCGAGGACAGCAGTGCGAAGCTGTATGCCGAGGTGCGCTACAAATGGATCGATTCTCCAAAAGCAACCTCCACACAAGATGGTGAGGGAACGGAATCGCTGATCCCGTTGACCTTTGGCGTGCGATGGTAAGGTTGGAGCATTTTTAAGCAGGGGCAGGCACAAGCGGCCTGCCCTTTTTGCTGCTTCGCTGAGCAATGACTGCTCAAACTCACTCGCGCCTGGAAGCGTTGAAGATGAGGAATGCAAAATCCCTCAATTGATCAGGTGCGCGGAGACAGCCGTTCCTGAGCGCAGATCATCCGTGGCCTGCAGAGCGACTTCGTCGCCCGCGCTGAGCTGGCCGAATATCTCGGTCAGGTTGTTCACCGCGCCGCCGGTTTTTACGCTCACCTGTTCGGCGTGGCCGTCGACGATGCGGATGACATAGCTCTGATCCATGTTTCGTCCCACGGCCGACTGCGGGACGAAGAG
>JASHUR010000388.1 GCA_030039895.1 Acidobacteriaceae bacterium
ATGTTCCAGCATGGCACGTGGGGCCGATGGTGCTGGGGAACATGGAGCTCGGCCTGAACACATCGAACCTGGCGGGCATTCTGATCATTCTGCTGTTGGCGGCGGTGAATGTCTTTGGCCTGAGATCGGGCTCGATTGTCCAGAATATTTTTACGACGGCGAAGGTGGCGTCGCTGATCGGGCTGGTGGTGCTGGGCGTGCTGGCATTCAAGCATCACGCGGGCGTTGCGGCGAACTTTGGCGCGAACTTCTGGAAGGGCGCGGGATTGCATACGCTGCATGCTGTTCAGGTAGGTGTGGGCGGGCCGATTGCGATGGTAGGCGTGTTCACCATTGTGGCGGTGGTGCAGACCGGATCGCTGTTCTCAGCCGATGCGTGGAATAACGTGACGTTCACGGCGGGCGAGGTGCGGAATCCAAGGCGCAATTTGCCGCTGTCGCTGGCGATGGGCACGGGGATGGTGCTGGGGCTGTACATCCTGTGCAACTTTGTCTACCTGATGGTGCTGCCGATGCACGGCGATCCGCATGGCGCTACGGCGATTGCGCGCGGGATCCAGTTTGCGAGCGAGGACCGCGTGGCGACGGCGGTGCTGCAGGCGATCTTCTCGACGCGCGGCGCCGAGCTGATGGCGGCGGCGATTTTGATTTCGACCTTCGGTTGCGCGAACGGAATGACGCTGGCCGGGGCGCGCGTGTACTACGCGATGAGCAAGGACGGCCTGTTCTTCAAGTCGGCGGGGAAGCTGCATTCGAAGTACAACACGCCGGTGGCGTCACTGATTGTGCAGGCAGTGTGGACGTGCGTGCTGTGCGTATCGGGGTCGTATGGGCAACTGCTGGATTACACGATGTTTGCCGCTCTGGTCTTCTACATCCTGACGATTGGCGGGCTTTTTGTGCTGCGGGTGAAAGAACCGGATGCACAACGTCCCTATAAAGCGATAGGATATCCGGTACTGCCAGCCGTCTATATTCTGATGGCGGCGTGGATCTGTATCGTTCTTTTGCGTTACAAGCCGCAGTACACCTGGCCCGGGTTGTTCCTGGTGTTGCTTGGCGTACCCGTTTACGCGCTGTGGCGGCGGCAGAACAGAGTGACTGCGGAGCAGGAGATTTTGTGACGGGCGCGCCTTAAGCATGGGCGTGAACGCAATCGAAACGGAGAGTAAGAGATGGCAAAGCTTTTTGCAACAAAGCCGCTGAGCACGATCATGGCGGAGGCGACTGCTGAGCACGAGCATTCGCTGAAGCGCTGCTTAGGCCCGGTGAACCTGACCACCATTGGGATTGGCGGAATTATCGGCGCTGGGATTTTTGTGCTGACGGGTACGGCGGCGGCGCAGTTTGCCGGACCGGCGATTGTGCTGTCGTTCATTGTGGCAGGCATCGGATGCGTGTTTGCGGGGTTGTGCTATGCGGAGTTCGCGTCGATGATTCCCATTGCAGGCAGCGCGTACACCTATGGCTACGCAACCATGGGCGAGCTGGTGGCGTGGATTATCGGCTGGGCGCTGGTGCTTGAGTATGCGTTTGGCGCTGCGACGGTGGCGGTAGGGTGGAGCGGATATGTTAGCAGCCTGCTTGGCTATTTTGGGATCAAGATGCCGTTCAATGCCACGCCGGCAGTTGCGTTTCATCTGTTTGGCCACACGCTGAGCGCTCACGTGGACATTTTTGCGCTGACGGCGATTATTGTGATCACGACGGTGCTAGTGGTTGGGGTGCACGAGTCGGCAAATTTCAATAGCACCGCTGTGATGATCAAGGTTTCGGTGGTGCTGATGTTCATCGGCATTGCGATGGCGTATGCGTTCGGGCACTGGAACCACATGGTGGTGAACTGGCACCCATTCATTCCGAAGAACAACGGACACTTCGGACACTTCGGACTTTCGGGCATTATGCGCGGCGCGGGCGTGGTGTTCTTTGCCTACATCGGGTTTGATGCGGTATCGACGGCGGCGCAGGAGGCGCGGAACCCGCAGAAGGACATGCCGATCGGGATTCTGGGGTCGCTGATCATCTGCACGGTGCTGTACATCATCGTGTCCGGACTGCTGACGGGCCTGAAGCCGTACACGACACTGAATGTTCCGGCTCCGGTGGCGGATGGCGCGGCGGCAATTGGCGAAGGATGGGCGATTGTGCTGATCGACCTGGGCGCGATTGCGGGGCTGGCGTCGGTGATGCTGGTGATGCTGCTGGGACAGTCGCGCGTGCTGTACACGATGGCGCATGACGGCCTGTTCTGGAAGTGGGCGGGAAAGATTCATCCGCGCTTCCGCACGCCATACATCACGTCGATTGTGGTGGGTTCGTTTGCGGCGTTTCTGGCGGCGTTTTTCTCGATCTCGTTCCTGGGCGAGCTGGTGAGCCTGGGCACGCTGCTGGCATTCACGATTGTGTGCCTGGGTGTGTGGGTGATGCGGAGGCGGCAGCCGGGTGTGAAGCGCCCGTTTCGGACGCCTCTGGTGCCGCTGGTGCCGATTGGCGGGATGATTGTGTCGGTGGCGCTGATGGTGTCACTGGATGCTCCGGCGTGGATCGGCTTTGGGACGTGGCTGATTGCGGGGCTGATTATCTACTTTACGTACAGCCGCAAGCACAGCACGGTGCAGCGGGAGCTGGCGGCGAAGGCGGAGCGCGCGGCGGCAGGAGATTAGCGGGCGTGTTGTCTAAGACGATGGCCCTCCTGCGGGAGGGCCGTTGTGTTTTGGGATTCAGGATGTGCGCTGGGCTTCGCGAGCGCGAGTAGAGACTTCAATGAGGCGTTCGCCCATGGACGAGGCTTTGGTGACGAGAGCGGCGGAGATTTCCGCGCCGAAGACTTCGGTGGTGGTCTGGCGCCAGAGCTCGATCCAGCGGCTGAAGTGCTGGTGATCCATTTGCGGGATAGCGAGGTGCGCCATCATGGGATTGCCCTTGTAGCGTCCGGAGGCGAGCAGGACCGAGGTCCAGAAGTTGGTGAGCGTGGCGAGGTGCTCGGGCCAGTGGTCTCCGATGGCGTTGTTGAAGACAGGGCCAAGCAAGGCGTCTTCGCGTACACGGGCGTAGAAGCAGTCTACGAGGGCAGCGACGGCGGGCTCGCTGAGGGTAGTATCCGACATGATTCTTGGATGTAAGACGGGTGAAAATCGGCTCAGAGAATGTTGGGGGCCGCTATAATAAAGGCTTATGCCGAAGTATTCAATTGTTGTCCCTTTCCATAACGAAGAAGAGAACGTAACCGTGATGTATGACCGCCTGAAGGCGGTGATGGAGCAGGTTGGCGAGAGCTTCGAATTGGTGCTGGTGGACGACGGATCAAACGACCGCACCTACAAGCTGCTGGAAGAGATTGCGGCAGTGGACAGCCGCGTACTGGTGGTAAAGCTGCGGCGCAACTTCGGACAGACGTCGGCGCTGGCGGCAGGGTTTGACCACGCGCAGGGCGACTACATTCTGGCGATGGACGGCGACCTGCAGCATGACCCGGCAGAGATTCCAAACTTCCTGGAAAAACTGGAAGAGGGTTACGACGTGGTGAGCGGATGGCGGAAGGAACGCATCGACAACTTTGTGATGCGGCGGATTCCTTCTCGCTGCGCGAACTGGCTGATGGCGAAGCTGTCGGGCGTGGACATTCACGATTTCGGTACGACGTTCAAGGCGTACCGGCGCGAGGTGATCCACAACATTCCGCTGTACGGCGAGATGCACCGGTTCATTCCGGCGCTGGCGGCGTGGTACGGGGCGAGCATCTGCGAGATTCCCATCAAGAATGTAAACCGCGTGCGCGGGAAGTCGCACTACGGGATCGGGCGGACATTCCGCGTGTTCTTTGACTTGCTGACGATCCGGTTTCTGCTGAAGTACATGACACGACCGCTGCACTTCTTTGGACTGTTCGGCGTGCTGGGTATTTTAGGCGGTGGATTCATCTCGGTGTTTCTGGCGGCGCTGAAGATTCTTACACACCAGCATGTGATGGACCAGCACGGGCCGCTGTTTGTGATTGCCGGCGTGCTGATCCTGGGAGGGATTCAGCTGCTGGCGATTGGGCTGCTGGGCGAATTGCAGGTGCGGCACTATCACACATCGCAACAGCGTGCTCCGTACACGATTGACCGGTTGGTGCGGCTGCGGGCCTCGGGTGAGGCGAGCCTGCTGCAGGATTGATTGCCGTACGAACACCTTAAAACGCAGCATCTAAAGATTCATTGAAGACTTTCCAAGTCTTGAAGGAATTTTTATGAAGGCCATCGTGATACGACAGACCGGCGGGCCGGAGGTGATGGCCGTAACAGAGGTTCCGATGCCGGAGCCGAAGCCGGGCGAAGTGCTGGTGCGCGTCCGCGGATCGGGTGTGAATTTCATCGACATTTACTTACGCGAGGGCCGTTACAAGGCAGATCTGCCGTTCATCAATGGGCAGGAAGGCGCAGGTGTGGTGGCCGAGGTGGGTCGTGGCGTGACCGAGTTCAAGCCCGGCGACCCGGTGGCGTGGTCCAGTGTGCTGGGTAGCTATGCAGAATATGCGGTGGTTCCGGCCGAGGCGCTGGTGAAGGTTCCTAAGGATCTGGACCTGCGCGTGGCGGCAGCCGTGATGCTGCAAGGGATGACGGCGCATTATCTGGCGCACTCAACGTACAAGCTGAATGTAGGCGACACGGCGCTGGTGCATGCGGCGGCGGGTGGAGTGGGTCTGCTGTTGACGCAGATGGCGGCGCAGGCCGGAACGCGGGTGATCGCGACGGTGTCCACGGCAGAGAAAGAAAAGCTGGCGCGCGAAGCAGGAGCGACGCATGTGATTCGCTACACGGAAGAGGATTTTGAAGCGGAGACGCGGCGGTTGACGGGCGGGCAGGGCGTGGATGTAGTGTATGACTCGGTGGGAAAGACGACGTTCGAGAAGTCGCTGCGTTGTTTGCGGCGGCGCGGCACGCTGGTGCTGTACGGGGGGTCGAGCGGAGCGGTGCCTCCATTTGATTTGGTCGAACTGTCGAAGCTGGGTTCGCTGTTTGTGACGCGTCCCAGGCTTCACGATTACGTTGCGACGCGCGATGAATTGATGTGGCGGGCGGGCGAGGTACTGGACGCGGTGCAGGGTGGACGGTTGAAGGTGCGCATGGAGCACAGCTATCCGCTGGCGGAGGCGGCGCAGGCGCATCGCGACCTGGAGGCGCGCAAGACGACTGGGAAATTGCTGCTGGAGATTGGTGAGTGAGTCCGGAGAAGGCGATGACGGCAGCAGAGCGCACCCGCACTAAGCGGGCGGGGAGCGCAGGTGATGCGCTGTGGTACAAGGACGCGATTTTTTATGAACTGCACGTGAAGGCGTTCGCCGACAGCAACAACGACGGCATCGGGGACTTCCAAGGGCTGATCCAGAAGCTGGACTACATTGTGGACCTGGGCGCGACGTGCATCTGGCTGCTGCCGTTCTTCCCGTCGCCGCTGCGGGATGACGGATACGACATCTCCGATTACATGAATGTGCACCCGAGCTACGGGACGCTGGAAGATTTCCGGCAGTTCCTGAATGTGGCGCACGACCGCTGCTTACAGGTGATGATTGAACTGGTCGTGAACCATACGTCGGACCAGCATCCGTGGTTTCAGGCGGCGCGGCATGCACCGGCGGGGTCTCCAGAGCGTGACTTTTATGTGTGGAGCGATACGGACCAGCGGTACGGGGACGCGCGGATAATTTTTACGGACACGGAGAAGTCGAACTGGTCGTGGGACCCGGCGGCGCAGGCGTACTACTGGCACAGGTTTTTCTCGCACCAGCCGGATTTGAATTTTGATAATCCGCAGGTGTTGGAAGAAGTGCTGAAGGTACTGCGCTTCTGGCTGGACATGGGTGTTGATGCGCTCCGGCTGGATGCGGTGCCGTACCTGGTGGAGCGCGACGGGACGAACTGCGAGAATCTGGCGGAGACACACGCGGCGATCAAGGCGATTCGCCAGGCGATAGACGCAGAGTATGGGAGCCGGATGATTCTGGCGGAGGCAAACCAGCCGCCGGCGGCAGTGCGGCCTTACTTTGGCAATGCGGACGAGTGCCACATGGCTTTCCACTTTCCGCTGATGCCGCGCATTTACATGGCGCTGAGCCAAGAGGACAGGCTTCCGATTACGGACATCATGCTGCAGACGCCGGAGATCCCTGAGAGTTGCCAGTGGGGGCTGTTTCTGCGCAATCACGACGAACTGACGCTGGAGATGGTGACGGGCGATGAGCGCGACTACATGTATCTGGCGTACAGCGCGGACCCACGGATGCGGATCAATGTGGGGATACGGCGAAGGCTGGCTCCGCTGCTGGACAACAACCGGGGCCGGATTGAGCTGTTGAACAGCCTGCTGTTTTCGTTTCCGGGGACGCCGATTCTCTACTACGGCGACGAGATCGGGATGGGCGACAACATATACCTGGGCGATAGAAACGGTGTGCGGACGCCGATGCAGTGGTCGGGGGACAGGAACGCGGGGTTCTCGCGCGCGAACCCGGCGCGGCTGTACAGTCCCGTGATTATGGACGCGATTTACGGTTATGAGGCGATCAATGTAGAGGCGCAGGAGGCAGACCCGTCGTCGCTGCTGAACTGGATGCGAAACATGATTGCGCTGCGCAAGCTGTTCAAGGTGTTCGGTCGCGGGACGCTGCGGTTTCTGGATCCGTCGAATAGGAAGATTCTGGCGTATCTGCGCGAGCTTGACGGTGAGCAGGTGCTGTGTGTGGCGAACCTGTCGCGGGTGTGGCAGCCGGTGCAACTTGACCTGACGGGGTTTGAGGGGATGATTCCGGTGGAGATGCTGGGGTATGTGGAGTTCCCGGCGGTGGGGAAGGAGTACTATCCGCTGACGCTGGGGCCCTATGGATTTCTATGGCTGGAGTTGCAGACGCCAAGCGTGAGCGCGGACGATGAGCAAGAGGATTAGGACCGAGTCTCGATGTCGGGAATAGAGTTTCCAGCAGAGTTGCAGAAGAAGATCGACGAGACGTCGCCGGTTGACGTGGTGATAGGCGTGACGGGGACGGCGGATCTGAGTGCCCTGCGCACGAAAGCAAAATGTTTGCGAGGCATTGCACCGGATGGCGAGAATGGGCAGCCCGCGAAGATCGTGGTGGCATATGCGGGCGCGGCGGTGGCTGATCCTGTGACGGCGCTGGAAGACGGCATGCTGCTGGCGGAGTATCCGACACCGCCGGCTGCCGAAGTGATGAATTTGTGGCGGGATGTCTCCGCGGCGCAGCGGAGCGTGCTGGCGCTGGCGGCGGCCTGGCAGTCGCGCGCGTGCATGGTGATCTATGGCGATCTGGCAGGACTGGAAGCGGAACCAGTGCGGGCATTTGTTGAGCCGGTGGTGAAGGGCGGGATCGATCTGGTGATGCCGGTGTATCCGGTGAGCAAGCACGACGGACTGATCAACAAGAGCATTCTGGCGCCGATGTCGAGGGCTCTATATGGAAAACGAGTGCGATGGCCGCTGGCGGCGGATTATTGCGCCGGCGCTAAGATGCTGGAGAAGCTGGCCAGCGATGGGGCACGGGCGCAGCGCGAAGCGGACCTGTTGTGGCCGTCGAATGTGGTGGCGATGAACGGCGGGCAGATCAACCAGGCTGCGCTGAAGGTGCGGCACGCGCCACCAGCGGACGGGCTGGATCTTAACGCAGTGCTGCAGGAATTGGTAGGTTCGCTGTTTGAAGAGGCCGAGGCCTGCGCGGCGCAGTGGCAGCGCGCGCGGGCCTCGCAGCCGGCGACGCGGCAAGGAGAGCCGTGTCCTCCCGTGGAGAGCGGAGAGCCGGTGGACACGGGGCCGATGGTGGAGTCATTCGTGATTGGCTCGCGAAACCTGGAAGAGGTGTGGCGTCTGGTGATGCCTCCGGCGACGGTGCTGGAGCTTAAGCGGCTGGCGCGGCTGGAACCGGAACAGTTCAGGATGCCGGATGCGCTTTGGGCGAGGATTATCTATGACTTTGCGCTGGCGCACCGGATGCGACGGGTGAGCCGGACGCATGTTCTGGGCGCGCTGACGCCTTTGTATCTGGGATGGGTGGCGTCCTATGTGCAGGAAGTCGCGGGCGCGACGGCGCTGGAGGCCGAGCGCAGGGTGGACCAACTGGGGAAGGTTTTTGAGGAGCAGAAGCCGTATTTTGTCTCGCGATGGAGATGGCCAGAGCGGGCGGTGTAGATCAACACCGTATATCAAGACCGGGAGGGCGATGCGATGTGGAACCAGATTGGACAGGCAATTCATGACTCGATGGCACGGGTGATGACGCAGATCGCGAAGCTGCTGCCGGGGATCCTGGCGTTCATTGTGGCGCTGCTCATCTTTCTGGTGCTTGGATGGCTGTTTGCGTTTGTTCTGCGCCGCGTGCTGACGGCGATGAAGTTTGACGAGCACGTGGGGCGCGGTGCGCGAGGTTCGATCGCGGAGATGTCTCCTGAGCACACGCCGACGGTGCTGATTACGCGGCTGGTTTTCTGGTGCTTTGTAGTGCTGGGCCTGTTGGTCGGGCTGTCGGCGTTCGGGGCATCTTCGGCCGAGCCGGGCGTGGCGGCGTATGTGTTTGCCTATGTGCCGCGCCTGATTGGGGCAGCGGTGCTGTTGTTTGCAGGCAATGTGCTGGCGCGGTTCCTGTCGCGCAGCGTGCTGATTGGGGCAGTGAACCTGAACCTGCACTATGCGCGATTGCTGGCGCTGGGCGTGAAGTGGCTGGTGCTGGTGCTGACGGCGGCGATGGTTCTGGACCACCTGAGAATTGGCGGCGCAATTGTGGACCTGGCGTTCGGGATTTTGTTCGGCGGGATTGTGTTTGCGCTGGCGCTGGCGGTAGGGCTGGGTTCACGCGAGCTGGTGAGCCGCTCGCTGGGACGTGAGGCGGCCAAGCCGAGTGAGGTGCAACCGGAACAGCAGAAGCTGCGTCACTTCTAAGTCCGGGTCCGCAGGGCCGGGATACAGGAAAGCTGCGATGGCTCCGAAGAAGGCGGCAAGCAAAGCATCCAAAGAGGTCGATGAGCAATTGGCGCGCTACCGCGCGATGCGCGACTTTACGATGACGGCGGAGCCGAGCGGAGAAGACGACGCATCGAGCGGCAGCGGGCACGGCGATTCGCTGCCATTTGTGATCCAGAAACATGCGGCGACGCGGCTGCACTATGACTTCAGGCTGGGATGGCGCGGCGTGCTGAAGAGCTGGGCGGTGACCAAGGGGCCGAGCTATTATCCGGGTGACAAGCGGCTGGCAGTGGAGGTAGAGGACCATCCCATTGCTTACGGCGGCTTTGAAGGGACGATCCCCAAGGGGCAATACGGCGGCGGTACGGTGATGGTGTGGGACCAGGGCACGTGGGAGCCGCTGGTTGACGTCGACGAAGGACTACGCACGGGTAAGCTGAGCTTTACGCTGCATGGCAAGAAGCTGAAGGGCAACTGGGCGCTGGTGCGCATGGGCAGACGCACCAGCAAGGACAGGCCGAACTGGCTGCTAATCAAAGAACACGATAAATATGCGCACGGAGTGGATGCGGAGCCGGTGACCGAGGCGCATCCGAACAGTGCGATTACCGGGCGCACTATGGATCAGATTGCCGCGGCTGGGGACCACGTGTGGGGTGCGGAGGAGTGACGCGCGGCGAGGCGCGCGAGCATGACGAAGAGAAGCGATGCGGCGGTAGAGATAGAGGGCGTGCGAGTGACGCATCCGGAGCGGGTGCTGGATGTTGAGTCAAAGCTGACAAAGCTGGAACTGGCGCGATATTACGCCGCGGTGGCGAAGGCGATGCTGCCGCATGTGGAGGGGCGTCCGCTGAGCCTGGTGCGGTGCCCGGAGGGGAGCGGCGCGCCGTGCTTTTACCAGAGGCATGCCGGCGGTGGGCTGCCGGAAGGCGTGGTGGGTGTTCCGGTGAAGAGCAAAACGAGCGGGAAGACGGAGCGATACATCGCGGTGGAAAGCGCAAAGGGGTTGATCGGGCTGGCGCAGATGGGGGTGCTGGAGGTGCATCCGTGGGGCGCGCGGAGCGATGCACTGGAGACGCCGGATCGGCTGATCTTTGACCTTGACCCGGGTGATGGGGTTGCGTGGGAGCAATTAGTGGAGAGCGCGGTGGAGATTCGCGGATTGCTGGAGCAGAGTGGACTGGAGAGCTTTGTGAAATGTACGGGCGGCAAGGGTCTGCATGTGGTGGCTCCGATCAAGGCGGAACATGGATGGGATGCAGTACGGGAGTTTGCGCTGAATGTTGCGCGCGGGATGGAGGCGCGAAAGCCTGAGCTGTATTTGACGAAGGCGAAGAAGACGGCGCGAGAGGGGCGGATTTTTCTGGACTACATGCGAAATGAGCGCGGCGGGACAGCGGTTGCTCCGTATTCTCCGCGGGCCAGGAAGGGCGCGCATGTGGCGATGCCGCTGCGGTGGGAAGAATTGAAAGCGCTGGGTAGGCCGGAGTTTGCGGTAGCGAACTTTGCGGGATGGAAGGCGAGGTTGAAGAATGATCCGTGGAAGAGGATGGGAATGGTGCGACAGAGTCTGACGCGGGATGCAATGCGCGGGGTGAATGCAGTGGTGTGACGGCTACGGCTTGAAATTACGCAGTGCGAGCGCAGCGGCGTGGTAGCCGCACATTCCGTGGACTGCGCCTCCGGGCGGAGTGGAGGCGGAGCAGAGGTAGATGTTGGGATTTGATGTGGCGTAGAAGTCCGGGCCGGGGCGGAAAAGAAGCTGGCGGAAGTTCATGGCTCCTCCATTCTTATCGCCGCCGATGAGGTTGGCGTCGGCGGCCTGGAGGTCGGCGGGCGTGGAGACGTGGCGCGCAAGGACACAATCGCGGAAGCCGGGAGCAAAGCGCTCGATCTGGTCTTCGATACGTGAGGTCATATCAAATGTGGAGCCGTTGGGGACGTGGCAGTAGACCCAGGCGGTGTGTTGGCCGGAGGGCGCGCGCGTGCTGTCGAAGAGACTGGGCTGGATGAGGAACAGAAAGGGCTTGTCCGAGATGCGGCCCTGCGCGACCTCGTTCTCAGATGCGACGGTCTCTTCAAAACTGCCGCCGATGTGGACGGTGGCGGCGGTCATGCAGTCGAGTGCGAGCCAAGGGATGGGCTGCGAGAGGGCATAGTCGATTTTGAAGGCCCCAACGCCAAGGCGAAAGTTGCTGACGGACTGGATGTACTCGGCGCTGAGGCGGTCGCCCGCGATGCGCACAAGCTGGCTCGGTGCGACGTCGCAGAGAGTGAGCCCGTCGGGAAGTTCGGCGAGCGAGGTGATGCGGCGTGAGGTGTGGACTTCTCCACCCAGTGACTTGAGGTGCCCGATGAGCGCATTGGTGATGCTTTGCGCTCCGCCGCGTGGAATAGGCCATCCGACGGCATGAGCGGCGATGGCAAGGACCAGTCCGGGAGCAGCGGAAAAAGGCGCGGCAAGACTAAGGCCGGAGTGGGCGGCGATTCCGGCGAAGAGGGCACGGGAGCGCGGGTTGTTGAAGCGGCTCCTAGCGAAGCCAGCTGCTGGTTGCATTCCCTTGAAGCCGAAGCGGGCGAGCAGAAAGGGATGGCTGGGACGGTGGAGCAGCGGGCCGAGGATTTCCTGGGCGAGCGCGGGCCATTGCGTTGCGAAAGGCTCGAAAATCGACCGCCAGCGCGGGCCGTCTTCGGCGAGATTACGCGCAGTTAATTCGGGGTCGTGGCGGAGGAGGACAGCGGTGCGGTTGTCGAGTGGGTGGGCGAGGACTGATGGCGAGTGGATCCACTCAAGTCCGTACTGGTCGAGCGGTAGAGTGGCAAAGAAGGGCGAGCCGATAGCGAGCGGATGCGCGGCGGAGCCGAAGTCGTGCAGAAAGCCGGGAAGCGTGAGCGGCATGGTGCGGGCTGCGCCGCCGGGTTGGGACTCGGCCTCATAGACGTCGACCTTGAAGCCGGCCGATGCAAGCACAATCGCGGCGGAGAGCCCGTTGGGGCCTGCTCCAATGATGGAAGCGGAACGCATCACTGTCACGATTTAATCATGCTCAGGGAGCGGTTGCGGCCACTGAATAACGCTGGGACGTCCGTCAGGCGTCAGAGTGAGCACAGGTGCATAGAGACCGAGCAGCTGGCGACTCCACCAGTCGCCGGTGGTGCGCTTTTGCTGCATGGAGGTGAACCAGTACTGCCAAAGCACTGCGCGGACGTACTTGGGAGGTTGACCTGGGAAGGGATTACTGGCGAAGAGGTGCAGCACGTCAGGGTTGGCCTGCAAAAGGCGGATTTCAGTGAGCGGGACGATGTTGCATTGCTGCCAGTTGGTGAGCGAGCAGAACCAGAGGTTCCAGTCGAAGCGCGGCTGGTATGGCGCATAGATGCCCGGAGGTTGGTTGAGGGCCTGAGGCTTATAGCGGAAGGTATAAGGCGTCCAGGTCTGGCCATCGTTGGAGCCCTGGAACTCAATTTCGAAACGGCCGCGGGTCATGACGGCGAAGAGTCCGTAACGGTTGGCGATGCGGTAGGGATCGAGCCACTGGATGGGCGAGGTGGGTAGTGGCAAATCGGGGAAGGGCATGAGCAGAAGCTGCGCTGTAGTCACGTAGGCGACGAACGCAAGCAGAACAGTGGCAATGGCGAAGCGGATGGCCTGCAGATGAGTGAGCCTGGGTTGCGCGGGCGCGGGTTCTGCAGGCGAGAGGATCGAGAGCGAGGTTTCGGCTTCTGCCGGTTCAGAGGGTATGGGCGTGGTCTGTGCCGGACGAAAGCGCGCGGGGATAAAGCGGCGGAGGAAACGGTCGTCGAGCAGAAGGATGCCCAGGCAGAGGACGAGGTAGTTGAGAAAGGTGTAGTTGGCGGTAAGGATGACTCCGATTTCCCACGGCGTAACGATGAAGAAGCAGATGAGGCGCACACGGCGCGGCAAAAAGAGCATGAAGACGAAAGCCAGCTCCATGACGAGTGTGGCGCCGGCGGTACCGACCTGAAACCAGTGGGGCAGGTGCTGAACATACCAGCCGATCCAAGTGGGCAGCGGACCGTTCTGGTAGTACTGATCCATTGCGGTGAGGTGATGCCATTCCGGATCGCCGCTGAGAAGCTTGGCGAGACCAGACTCAAAATAGATTCGGAACCACTCCCATTGCAGAAGGAAGTAGCTGGCGCGCGAGGGGGGGCTGGCTGCGCCGAGGCGTGGACGGAGCCCGGCAGGTGAGAGAAAAAGCGCGAGGAATCCGGCAGCGAGGAGCATGCCGTCGGACTGATAACCGGAGAAGTCCTGCGCTGCTGCTACGAAGGAGATATAGCAGAGAAAGCAGGCTAAGAAGCTAAGGCGCGGCCATAGGTTGAAGAGCGCGACGATGGAGGCGACGAGCCCGATCCAGCAGAGGGCCATGATAAAGGTGTTGCCGGAACTGATCCAGTAGAGTGTGGGCGCGAACCATAAGCGCGAGCCGCCGAGAGCGCGATCGACGGCGGCAAGGAACTGGTTGGCGGGAAGGATGCCGCGCGGGCCGATGAGTCCGCGAATTTGAAAGAGCAACGAGTAGAAGGCGGAAAAGTAGATAAGCGCGAGGGTACGGAGGAAGAGCCAGCGCGGCAGGAGGCGATTGCGCAGCCCGAACTGCGGATCGACGAGCCAGCGAAGAATGCCTGCTGGAGTGCGCTGCATGATCGAAAGGATAACGCTTTCTGCGATGTGGTTGGGTGTGGTGGGCTGCGATTACGAAAGTGCGGGATATTTTGAAGGCATGGGCGCGGCGTGGCCGCAGGTGACGTAAGCTGGGCTCAATTTTCGGTAAGCCAAGCCGATTTGGAGTGCGCAGAGTGCGGACGAGTGGGGATGGAGCGACGGAACGGGTGGTGCTGGTGAGTGTGGTGGTTCCTACGCGCGGGCGTCCGGAGCTGTTGGCGAAGGCGGTAGCGAGCGCGCTGGCGCAGGACTTCAGCAGTTTCGAAGTGATTGTCGTGATCGATGGGGATGACGGGGTGTCACGCGCGGCGCTGGATGAGGTTGAGGACGCGCGGCTGAAGGTGATTGATCTGGCGGTGAACGTGGGTGGCGCGGAAGCCCGCAATGTCGGTGTGCGAGCCGCCCGCGGAGAGTGGGTTGCGTTTCTGGATGATGACGACGAATGGCTGCCG
>JASHUR010000389.1 GCA_030039895.1 Acidobacteriaceae bacterium
CTTCTGCAATTCTGTCTCCAGGTCATTCCACGTCCCGCTCACCGCAAAGGTCAAAAATCCGTTCCGCTGCAAATAGCTCTCCAGCGCCGCAGGAGTCGCGCCATGCAGCCGTTTCGAATACACCTGCTTCTGGATCGCCCTCACCCGGGCTTCCGGCCCTGTCTGCGTATGCTGCTGCTCTGCCCAGTACTGCATCACCATTGCAACCGATGCAGCTCCGCACCCGTCCCTTGGTTGCGCAACAAACGGAACATCAACCCACACCGCTCCGCCCGGCTGCGCTCCCATCAGCGCAGCCAGCAGCAGCACTGCAATTCGCATCGTCACTGCTTAATGAATCGCAACCAGAATGATAATGAAGAGCATCACGATGATAATCAGCAGTATCTGCTCCGTACTGAGCGACCCCGCCGCAAAGCCCTGCTGCGCCGATGTTGCCCGCGCCGAGAGATTCGCCAGCTCCGCATCCGACAGTGTCGGAATAGCCTTCTGCACCTGCGCCGGATCAACGTGCTGCATCTTCATCGCCCGCTGCGCCAGCGGAGTCTGAAAGAAGTGCCGCAAATTCTCAATGTTCTTATGTCGCGTCTCAGCTTTGGCCTCGACCTTCTGCTGTAGCGCCTGCGCGCTCACAATATGCTCGCTGGACTGTCCTTGATCTTCGGCTCGCGCGCTTGCCGGAAACGCTGCCGCGCACGCCACAACCATCAGCAGCACAGGAGCCAGAAATCTCTGCGAAAAAATCCTGCGCACGTTCACTGTCTTCATTCGGTAACTCCATTGGGGGAAATGTGTTACCAGTTTTCAGATGCCCCCTGGAATTCCTCAGGTTGCCGTGTCCCTCCGCCCGCAGCCGCTCACGGCCCCGTAAACGCCACCGCCAGCACCGTAATATCGTCTTCCTGCCCGAACCGCTGCGCCTCCTCCACAATCGCCACTGCGCTCTGCACGCTGATCTCGCGCGTCCGCTCAAACCCAAGCAGTTCGTCCGCTTGGTTCGTTGCCTCCACCACGCCGTCCGTCATAAACGTCAGCCGGTCTCCCGGTTTCAAATGGAATGTCTGCACTGGATACTCCCCCTCATCCACAATGCCCAGCGGCAGCGAGCCTTCCAGCTCCATCTCCCTGCCGTTCAAATACGGCGGCAGATGCCCCGCATTCGCAATCCGCATCGTTCCGTCCAGCGATATCTCCGCCGCCAGGCACGTCGCAAAGTGCCCGCCCGAACGCCCAATCAGCCTCCGGTTAAGTCTTACCAGCATGGAGACTGGATCAAAGCTGTCTTCGGCCCGGTTCCGGATCGCTCCCACCAGCACCGCAACCAGCATCGACGCGCTCACGCCCTTGCCCGAAACATCCCCGATCACCACCAGCAAGCTCCCGTCAGGCTTTGTGAGCGTCTGGAAAAAATCTCCGCCCACCATCCGCGCCGGGCGATACTCAGCCTCAACCGTAAAACAACGCGACTCCACAGCCTCGGGAACCAGCACCCGCTGCTGCAACTGCTGCGCATGCTCTAGGTCCTGCTCAATCGCCTGCCGCGCCAGCCCCTCGCGCACCTGCGTATGCAGAAATCGGCGCAGCGCCAGCGCTCCAATGACCATGATCATAAGAAAGCCGGAGATGGATGTGACGCGGATGCCCAGACCGAAGGGGTACAGCGTATTTGGAATGCCGAAGGCCAGAAGATAGATCGAAAAGCTGGAAAACTCAACAAACAGGATAGGGAGCGCGGCCAGCAGCGCTTCCGTACTGTCGCGGCGAAAACCTTCGACCAGGATAACGGCGAGCAGCACACCCTCAGCTGCAACGCACCACGCGGTCGCGGTGTTGAACCCGTGCAGCCAGGGCTGGCTCAGGATACTCAGCCCCATGCTCGGCGAGAGTGCGCAGAACAGGACGAGCATGCGCGCTGCGGCCAGCAGCCATGCGACGCCGGGAATCCAGCGCTGCTGGCGCAGTCCGAACCAATACCACCAGAACATTGTCCATAAGGTCAACCCCAGAGGATCAACTATGACGTACCGTATCAGGGTGTCGGCGGCCATCGTCATCGCGAAGGACAGAAGCGCAAAAACAGTCAGAAAATTGTTGAGGACTTCCCATAGCAGCGCGAGAAAGAGCCAGAGATAGACCTGCTCCCGTCGGCTTTTGAGCCACGCCAGCAGCGCAAGCGGCGCGACAAGAAGAAAGAGGAAGGACTCCAAAACGGTGCCTAGGTAGATATGCAGCATGGCCGTGTGCTCCGCTGCCTGGAGCAGATGCACCGTGGAAGACAGGCCCAGCACCGGTGGTTGGTGCATGCCGCCAGCGTCGGGAGCTTGGAATCGCGTGGCGGCGGACATGTAGAAACGCAATGCCACTTCGATCTCTCCGTTCGGCCCAGGCATCGGCAGCGGAAAGGAGACTGGCTTTGAGTAATACAGCGTGACGTGCTTTGCGGAGAAGCGGCCAAACTGCCCCACGTAATGCCCATTGACATAGATCTGATAGGCGTCATCGAAGTCGTTGGGCATCTTGAGCCACAAGGGTCGGCCGGTGTTCCCGACATTCAGGCGCAACCGGTACCACGCATATCCGCTGAGGTTCGGATAGCCGCGATGCGTCCACCCCGGTACATAGCCCGTCGTGCCGAGTTGCACATCGAACGAACCGGCCTTCGGAGCCATACTCATCGTCGCCCACTCTGAGTCGTCATACCCCGGCTCCGCCCACAGCGGCTTGCCGTCTACCCACGGAGAGTCCCCCGGTTCGAACTTCCACGGCCCCGTCAGCGCCACAGCCGACTGCCCAAGCATCATCACCTGAGCCGCGGTCGATTGCATGGACGTAAGTGTGGTCTGCGGAATCGCCGAGGGGGAAGCAGCCAGCGCAGCAAGAACAAGCCAGCCTGCTCTATTCATGCCAGCGAGAGTACCACCCGCTCGCCCTTCAAGAACACAGCTATCTGCGTCGCTTACCGCGCAGCCTTCCGGCATGATCCGTGCAAAAGGTCTACGGCTTTAGCGAACGCTTCGCAAGTCTCATCCCACGATTCCCGGCCGGCGCCTCGCATAGCCTTTTCCGGGGCCCGCTCTATCTTGTCAAGCCCTTTTTCTACTTAACTCCAATCCCTGCATTCACTTCCAAATGCATTTGAACGTGTGCGGAATTGCTATCCTGAATATATGGAGGAGAAAATGCAGAAAGTCCGTCGGGGCTCGGCCTTCGCTGAATTACAAGCAGAAATTGCTGCCCACCAGTCCCCACGCACATCCCGTGGAATCAAAAATTTATGATCCGGACGCTTTGCAATCAATACTTTTCGACGGATTCTCGGGCCAATCCAATCGAGTCAATAACCTCGGCCGCAAATAGCCGAAATCAATCACTTAGCGCCGAAATCGAAAAGGGCGCATGCAATCAAATCAATAATTTGAAGGATGGATCAGGATACACAGATAGGCCGACCCGCCGCCCTACGGCCTACCAAAATATGGCTGGGTGACCCGCGGCTGATAAGGCTCGATTGACAGCAGGTTCCCCAAAACCGTTCGCTCCTGCGGCGTGAACTGTTGCCCGTACGCCGAGTGCAGCATCCGCTCCCGATCCGCGGGTGGCATCTGCCTCAACTGTTGAAAGGCCCGAATCATCGTCTGCTTCTGCTCCGGCGGCATGTGCTTGAAGGCCTGCGACGCGCCCCGTACCTCCTGCTGCCGCTCCGGAGACAGCCGCTCAAACATCTCCATCCGGTCCAGCATCCGCTGCTGCACCTGCGGTGGACGCGCGTCGAAGTTCCGCAGCCGGTTCAGCAGCCGTTGCTGCTGGCCTTGAGGAAGGTTCCGAAAGCCCGGCTCCCGCCGCATCGCCTGCGCTTGCTGCTCGGGAGAAAGCCCCCGGTGCTGCGCCCACCACTGCGGCAGATGCTGCTGCCCGGGGCGGGTATTTGTGATTCCACCCTGGCGCGGCCCGATCCCCGGCATGCTCCGGCCGCTCTCAGGACGCACGCCGCCATTCGCGGACTGCCCCGGCCGCCCGGCATTCGCTTGGCCAGCGCCTCTGTTCTGTCTGGAATTGCTTTGCCCTGGCCGCATCTCGCTGCGGCCAAAGTTGCCGCCGCGCCGCTCTTCACGATCACGCGTCTGGAATCCGCCACCACCCCAGTGGCGAAACCCGAACGCACTGCTGCGAGCGCCCCAGCCGCCAAAGTGTCCGCCCCGGCCGTGCACCTGGGCATTGGCCCGCTGCGTCCCCGGAGCTAACACGAGCACCGCCGCCAGCGCTCCAAACATAAATAGGCGCAGCACACGGCGGTTCAGCCCGCCCGGGCCGTTCGAGTTGGTCCCTCTGCGCATCGTGGGTCTTCGCTTTCCAAGGTCAGAATCGCTTCCCTGTGCCTGTCCGGCATATTGAAACGATTTAATCTCTAAAGATAAGGTTTTCATATGCTTACGTCGAAACCTTCATCCTGTAATCGCTGGCCTAGTTGCTGGCCTGAGCTCCGCTATCGCTGTCAGCCCCCTGATCCAGTACGTTCATCTGCTGGAACACCTGCGCGTTCTCATCCAGCGACTGCAGATCGCGCACCGTCGCCGAGGCCGCTACCGGCGTCGTCGATTGCATACTCTTCATCCCCGCAAACGTCCCTCCACCCAGCAGCAGAAGAAGCGCCAACGCTCCGGCGGCCAGCGGTTTCATATGCAGGTTCGTGCTGAACATCAGCCGTGCCTGCATCCGCTCCAGCCATCCCGCCGGTCGCTCCTGGCGCGCCTCGCGCATCCGTGCCGACATGCGCGCATCGAAGAACGGCGACGGTTCCACCCCGTTCCAGCCGTCCAGCGCCAGCATCGTCGCCCGCATCGCCTTCAGCTCTGCGCTGCAGTCCGCGCACTGCTCCACGTGGGCGCGCACCTCTGCCGTAACCCGCTCCTCATCCAGCAGCAGGTCAGCCAGCGCGCTCTTGTATTCCCTCTCCAACATTCGGCAGTTCATAAATTACTCCATTCACCTTCAACCTTTTAAACAAAGTCTTTCAATCTTTCCCGCAACGTCTGGTAGGCCCTGAACAGCAG
>JASHUR010000390.1 GCA_030039895.1 Acidobacteriaceae bacterium
CACGCCGTTCCACCCGTTCACCCGAATATGCACCGCCGTAACCGCGCCCAGCTTCGCATTCCTCAGCGTCAGCACAATCCTCTGCGTAGGCCCGGTCTCCTGCGGCCGCGCGGGTGCGCCGCCTACCATCACCGGTGTGGAAAGCCCCGCCGCCCACTGCGCCGTCATCGCAACCGGGCATCCCGTCTGCGCCTGCGACCCGGCCGCAGCCTTCTTCTTCGCCGTCTCTGCCCGGCCTCCGCTCACGCCCATCAGCCCGGCAAGCGTCACTACCAGCCACAATCTCGCAAAGGAAGCCATACAACCCTCCTTAGACAAATGACGATACGCACGCAAATTCGCGAGCGCAAACCCTCCGGATTTCCCCTGCGCCCTACTCCCTTGAGCTCCCGTATATCTGAATATCCGCCTGCAACTTGAACATCAGGTCCGCCACCCGGTCCGCATACACTGAATCCGGATACTTCGTCTCCAGCCGCGTCGCCAGCTCTTCCGCATGCCCGCGGTCTTCCTTCGCGCGGCTGTCATTGCCGTCCGCCGTCCACATATCACCCGCCGCCGCCATCCTCCACGCCGCCTTATACAGCGCTTCCGGTGCGCGCATCGAGTCCGGATAATCATCCGCAAACTTCACGTAATACCCTGCCTCTTTTTCCGGACACTTCTCCTGTCCCTGCCAGTCCCCGCACAGCTTGTTGTCAATCATGTCGTACGCCGCAAACGCCGCCCACTTCGTTCGCGGAAAATACTTCTGAATGTCCTTCATCTCGTTCTCGTCCATCAGTTGCCGCAGATACGGGGCCTGCTCATGCGCCGAGGGCAGCGTCGACGCATCCGCCTTCTGCAACTGCCACCGAATGTCCGCCGCCCGCCACATCGCCTCTGGAGCCAGCGGCGACTTCGGAAACATCTCCACCACCCGCACGTAGAGCAGCCGCGCCTCCTGTGCCGCCGTCGGCGGCGGATTCGACTCCGACGCCGCGTCCTCCGCGCTCACCGCCTCGCCAAACAAAATTCGGTCTCCATGCGGCGTATTCACGTCCACCACGCCCTTGTCCAACATCCATCCTGAAATCGGAACCGGAGCCTGCTCCCCTGCAATCGACGGCATGTTCGCGTCCCGCGACTCCGGCGCATCCACATTCGCAAATACCTGGATCCACGGCCCGCTCCGCCCCACAATCACCAGCTCGCGCCCCGGCATAATCACCGAGATCCGTTGCGCCGACTCATTCGCCGATGTATACAGGTTCGCCTCCCGCACCAGCGTCGCCATCGGCCCGTTTTTAGGAATCTGAATACGCGGCATGCGCGACTGCCCCCATGCTGCGGCAGATACGCTCAGAACTACGGCAGTAAGAAAGCTTCGATATCGCATCGCTGAGGGTAAGACGTATCGACCCAACCTCTCGTCTCAACCTACCACACAGCGGCTGTGGATGGCCCACCCCTCAAAGAGGCGTAATAGTGTTCAAATTCCGCGCACTGCCCCAGCCTGCGATATACTTGACTTCGTCAACTAATTTACCTCTTCGGAGGCCATTCATGCCCGCCGCGCAGCCCGAAGTCGTCCCTCCCGAAATCGCCGCCTTCCGCAGCTTCAACCGCGCCTACACGCGCTTCCTCGGCACCCTCAGCAACAGTTATCTCCGCACCGAATACAGCCTCGCCGAAGGTCGCGTCCTTTACGAAATCGCCACTCGCAACCGCCCTCAGGCCAAAGAGGTCGCCGAGGCCCTCGGCCTCGACGCCGGATACCTCAGCCGCATCCTCACCAGGTTCCAAAAGGCCGGCCTCGTCGCTCGTGCTACCGCTTCCCATGACCGCCGCGCCGCCCATCTCATGCTTAGTGCCCGCGGCAAAGCCGCCCTGCGCACCCTCAATCGCCGCGCGGATCGCCAGGCACGCGCCGTTCTCGCGCCGCTCACCACCGAACAGCGTTCCCAGCTTGCCGGAGCCTGGCGCACCATCGAGAGCGCTGTCCTCGGACATCGCCCCGATCCTGCCTCGCTCGTCCTTCGCACCCATCGCCCCGGAGACATGGGCATCATCGTCGCTCTTGAAGGCGCTGGCTATGTCGACCAATTCGGCTGGGACGAAACCTTTGAAGCCCTCGCCGCCCGCATCACCGCCGACTTCATCGACCACTTCGACCCCGCTCGCGAGCGGTGCTGGGTCGCCGAAATCGCAGGTCGCCACGTCGGCCACATCTTCCTCGTCCGTCACCCCGATCAGCCCGGAACCGCAAAGCTCCGCCTCCTCTACGTCGATCCCTCCGCGCGCGGCCTCGGACTAGGTCACCGTCTCGTCGACGAATGCGTCCGCTTCGCCCGCTCCGCTGGCTACAAAAAAATCACCCTCTGGACACAAAGCATTCTCACCGCCGCCCATCGCATCTATCAGGCCGCCGGCTTCAGGCTCATCAAAGAAGAACCGCACCACAGCTTCGGCCACGACCTCATCGGCCAAACCTGGGAACTTGACCTATCTTGACCTATAGGGAATTCGCCTCGCGTGAGCGAGGCTTGGCAGAAGCACCGGGCTTTAGCCCGGTGAAAATGAGATCGAAAAATAACGGGGCTTTAGCCCCGGCTTCTCTTCCCGGTCAACGCTTCACCTGGCTCGCTCACTCGCCAACTCGCTGCATCTAGCAGTTCGACCCGCTCATCACAGCCGCCAGCTTCCTGTACGGCCGCAACTTCATTTCATGGAACAGCACCGCCGCCGTCGTCACCGCGCCGCTCGGCTCCGCCTTCACGCCCGCCTCGCCCAGCACGCGCATGGCCTCGCGAATCTCATCCTCGCTCACCGTCACAATGTCATCCACCAGCGCCCGAATGTGCGCAAAGTTCAGCTCGCCCAGGCTCTGCGTCCTCAGCCCATCGCAAATCGTGCGCGTCGTCATCTCAGCAGGCCACGTCACCAGCTCGCCGGTCCTAAAGCTCTCCGCCGCGTCGCCCGCCAGCTCCGGCTCCACGCCAATCACTCGCGCCGCGGGCCGCAGACCCTTCACCGCCGCCGCAACCCCGCTCAACAATCCGCCGCCGCTCACCGGACTCAGCACTACATCCACGTCCGGCAATTCCTCCACGATCTCCAGCCCGACCGTGCCCTGCCCGGCAATAATCCGCGCATCGTCATATGGAGGAACCACGACATACCCAAACTCCGCCGCCAGCGCCTCCGCCTTCTGCTTGCGTTCCAGGCTCGCCGGCCCCACCGTCACAATCTCCGCGCCCAGCGCCTCCGTCGCGCGCCGCTTCAGCTCCGGAGCGTTCTCCGGCATCACAATCACCGCCTTCATACCCAGCGCCCGCGCCGCATACGCCACACCCTGCGCATGGTTTCCGCTCGAATACGTAATCACCCCGCGCCCGCGCTCGTCCGCCGTCAGTTGTGCAATCCGGTTGTACGCCCCGCGCAGCTTAAAGCTGCCCGTCGCCTGCGCGCCCTCGTTCTTGGCGAAGA
>JASHUR010000391.1 GCA_030039895.1 Acidobacteriaceae bacterium
GGCCCGCGCGGCCCATCCGCCGTAAACACTACGGGATCGCCCTTCTCCAGCACTTCGCGCAGCGACAGCATCCCCGCAAAGCCGCCCCGCGAACTCGACCCGCGCACGCTGTTGTATCCCAGCAGTCCCAGCGTTCGCGCGATCAGCTCCCCGTCAAAACTCTGGCTGATCAAAATGGAGCACCTGAATTTCCTGAAGTACCATCCGCAGGGCAGAGTGCAGCGGTGCCAGAAGCAGAAAATCCCCTTCGCCGGTGGAGTCGCCGGAACCGCGCCGTCTTCCGCAATCACTTCGAAGCGCAGCGTCGCGCCAATCGCCGCCAGCATCAGCGCAGTCATGCGCGGCACAATCCACAACGCCACACGTTGACCGAAGGAGAACTGTCGCTCGTTCACAGTCCTCAACTATAGCGCAGCCACCGTATCATCTCCGGCAGAGTGGCCCGCTTACCGTACATAAGTATGCCCACGCGGTAGACGCGTGAAGACAACCACAGCACGATATAAATTGACACCGCCAGCAGCGCCAGCGACAACGCAATTTGCCACAGAGGCGGAAACTGCGCCGAGAACCGGAAGGCCATCGTGATCGGCGCACACGGTGGAAACATCGAGATCAGCACCGACCATATCGAGTTCGGATTGCCCAGGATGTAGATGAACATCCCGAAGCTCAGCCACACAGGCACTGCCGCCAGCGGAGCATACTGCTGCAACTCCTGCTCCGTATCACACGTCGCCGCCAGTCCTGCAAACAGCGCACTGTACAGCGCATACCCCAGCAGGAAATAGATACACAGCAGCAGAATCTCCACGCCGGATACCTGCGGCTTGGCCTCGCCCGACAGCCACTTCTCCACAAACGCCGAGCTCAGCAGCACTGCGCCCAGCACAATCCATATCAGGATCTGCGTTAGCCCAACCGCTCCAATTCCGATCAGTTTGCCCGCCAGCATGTCAGTCGACTTCACCGTCGACAGCATCACCTCAAAAATGCGCGACGTCTTCTCCTGGATCACCGACCGGCCCACATTCATGCCATACATCACGACCGTGAACGTAAGGAGGAACGCCATCGCTTCGCCGAAAAACAGCGTGCTCAGCGCGCTCGACGGCTCCTCTTTGCCATTGCGATACACCATCGTGGTGATATCCACTCTGTGCGTTAGCGGCCCGACCTCCGCTGCCGGAATTCCCTTCGTCACCAATCGCCGCTCCACCAGCGCGTGGTTCACGTCGTTGTCCAGCCGGTCATCCGTGGTAAAGTCGCCCGCGGAGCGCGACACATACGTCACAACGTCCTTTCCGTCCGCGCCGGCTGCCACCCACAAGAAGCCGTCAATCTTCTTTGCATCCATCTCCGCGTGCAGCTTTGCACGGTCCGCCTCTGTCGCCGGTACCAGCACACCTACTGTCAGCTTCGCGTCTTTGTCTGCCGACAGTTGCTGTTGCAGCCGCGCCGCCAGCGCCGGATTCTGCGCCGCCACTACGATATCCTTCTGCGTCGTCCAGTACTTCGACGGCAGAATCATCACCGCCATAATCCCTGCAAACACTACCGGGATCATGATCGTCGTAATCCGGAACGCCTTGCCGCGAATCTGTTCCAGATATTCCCGCCTGGCGATCAGCAGTATGTTACGCATCAATCTTCTCCCCCACAGTGCGGATGAATATCTCTTCCAGCGACGGCTCCATCAGTTCAAACCGGAATATCTTCGCCTTTGCGATCGCAGTCCGCAGCAGGTCTTGAGCGTCTGCATGCGGCCTCAGCTTGATCTCCGCGTACCCGCCGTAATTCTTAAAACTCTCAACCGCCGGATGCTGCAAAAATCCAGCGTCGCCCTCAAAGTCAATCGCCACATGGTCGCGCTCATACCGCGACTTTACCTCACGCATCCCGCCCTGCAGCACCGGATGACCGCGATGAATCAGGCAAATCGTGTCGCACATCTTCTCTACCTGGTCCATCCGGTGCGTCGAGAACAGAATCGCCTTGCCCGCCTTCTTCAGCTCGATAAGGGTGTCCTGCAGCAGTGACGCATTCACCGGGTCCAGCCCTGAGAACGGCTCGTCCATCACTATCAGCTCCGGATCGTGCATCAGTGTCGCAATAAACTGGATCTTCTGCTGCATACCCTTCGAAAGCTCTTCTGTCTTCTTCTGCACGGCTTCCATAATCTGCAGCTTTTCGCACCACTCATGTGCTCGTTTGCCCGCCGTCACCTTATCCAGCCCGCGCAGCTCGCCCATAAACACCAGCTGCTCCATCACTTTCATCTTCTTGTAGAGGCCGCGCTCCTCTGGCAGATACCCCACCCGCTTCAGGCTCTCGCGCGCATACGGCTTCCCAAACAGGCTCACGCTGCCCGAGTCCGGCATCGTAATCCCGATCATCATCCGGATGCTTGACGTCTTGCCCGACCCGTTCGGCCCGAGCAGTCCAAACATGCTGCCCGGCTCAATCTGCAGGCTCAGGTCCTCTACTGCGACCTTGCTTTCGTAGGACTTTGAAATGTGACTCAGCGCGACAACCGGCGGCATTCCACGTTTCTCCTGATTCCTCAAAAGTTTATCAGGCGCGTGTTGCGCCACCCGCTTCTCGGCTGCCTCTTGATACGATCACTCTGTGCTTCAGCTCGACACATCCGTTCAGTTTGTCAAAGGTATCGGTCCGCAAATCGCTGCGACCCTGAAAGAGAAGCGCATCCTCACCGTCGAGGACCTGCTCTTTCATCTGCCTTTCCGCTACGAAGACCGCCTGAATCCACGCTCCCTCAACGAGCTCGTCCCCGGAGAAATGGCCTCCGTCATCGCCGAGGTCCGCGGCTCCACGCTGCTCCGTACCCGTTCCATGCCTATCTTTGAAATGACCGTCGGCCAGGGAACCACCGCCATGAAGTGCCTCTGGTTCCACGGCTCCTACCTTGAAGGCAAGTTCAAGTCCGGCCAAATGGTCGCACTCTACGGCAAGGTCGAGCCATCGCGCTCCACCCGCGCCTTCAAAATGATCCAGCCGCAATTCGAAATCCTCCCCGACAACCCCGATGACGAAGCTCACCTCCTCGAAGTCGGCCGCATAACGCCTGTGTACGAATCTCTCGGTGGCAGTCGCCTCGCCTCCCGCTGGATCCGCCGCATCATCTATAGCCTGCTCGAAGAGCTTCGCGGTCAGATCCCAGAAACCCTCCCCACGCCAATGCTCGAACGCCTCGGCCTGCCCGTTCGTGAATCCGCCCTCCGCGCCGTCCATTTTCCGCCCGCAGGCACGCCCATGTCGCAGCTCCAGGCCTCTGCTACGCCTGCACACCGCCGCCTCATCTTTGAGGAGCTTTTCTACCTTGAGCTTGGACTCGATCTCAAACGCCGCCGCCTTCAGCAGCGTCCCGGTTTCGCCTTCGAGACCAACGACCAGGTTCGCGAGGCCATCCGGCAGATCCTGCCTTTTCATCCGACCGGAGCACAAAAAAATGCCCTCGCTGAAATCGTTGCAGACATGCGCAGGCCCTCGCCCATGCGCCGCCTCCTGCAGGGCGACGTCGGCTCCGGAAAAACCATCGTGGCCCTCCAGGCCATGCTCGTCGCCATTGAAAATGGCTACCAGGCCGCGCTGATGGCCCCCACGGAAATCCTCGCAACGCAGCACTACCTCGCCGTCCGCAAGATCCTCGAGCGTTCCAGCAAGCGCTACCGTATCACCCTGCTCACCGGCTCGCTCGACGAGGCGGAAAAGAAGCTCGCCCGCCGAAAGATATTTCACAACCAGACCGACCTCGTTATCGGCACCCACGCCCTGATCGAGGAAAAAGTCGAATTCAATAACCTCGGCCTCGTCGTCGTCGACGAGCAGCATCGGTTCGGCGTCCTCCAGCGCTTTCGCCTCATGAAGAAGCCCAATGCATGCGAGCCGGATGTGCTCGTCATGACCGCGACCCCCATCCCCCGCAGCCTCGCGCTGTCCCTTTACGGAGACCTCGACCTGAGCGTCCTCGACGAGTTGCCCCCGGGGCGCACGCCCATCATCACCCGCCAGGTCTCCGACGAGCGCGCTGAAGACGTCTGGAAGCTCGTCCGCGATGAGGTTAAAAAAGGCCATCAGGCCTACGTCGTCTATCCCGTCATCGAAGGATCGAAGGACGATCAGCCCGAGTTGGACTTCGCTCCGCCCGAACCTGAACCCGGGCCGGAGAGTCGCGGACAGAAAGGCTCAAAAAAATCTACCTCATACAAAACAAAAGAGAAATCGCTCTTTGAGAAGCCCTCTCTCAAGTCGGCGTCGGACATGTACGAGTCACTCCGCGCCACTCACCTTGCCGGGCTCCGCCTCGGCCTGCTCCACGGGCGCCTCCGTCCCGACGACAAGGAAGTTGTCATGCGCCGCTTTCAGCGGGGCGACATCGACGTACTCATTGCGACCACCGTCATCGAGGTCGGCGTCGACGTCCCCAACGCCTCGCTGATGATCATCGAGCACGCCGAACGCTTTGGCCTCGCCCAGCTCCACCAGCTTCGCGGACGGGTTGGCCGCGGCGCGGCCAAATCCTACTGCATCCTCATGACCTCGGGCCGCGTCTCGCCCGCCGCCGAAGAGCGCCTCGCTGCTATGGTCCGCACCCAGAATGGATTCGAGCTTGCTGAGCTTGACCTTCAGCTCCGCGGCCCTGGCGAAGTCTTCGGAACCCGCCAGTCCGGCCTCCCAGACTTCCGCGTCGCCAACCTCGTCCGCGACCGCGCCTTGTTAGAGCTCGCCAAGTCCGAGTCTGCCCGCTTCATCGAAAACCCCGAAGGCTCCGAAGCCGAACGCCAGAAGGTCCGCACACGCCTCAAAGAAGCCTGGCAACGCCGTTATGGCCTCGTCGAAGCCGGCTGAGGGTTGTCCGTTTATACATGGTCTGGCAGCACGACGCGCAGAGTCGCGGTTTCCTGCTGGTTGCGTTGATTTTAGGGAATGCGCTACCGTCGTAAGAAATTTTCAAAATGCTTTAAACGGCCCTACCCTAACCCGTCGGCTCGGCTCCAAAATCATCCCGCTGGCGTTCTGACCCGGTCCGGTAGACCACTAGGTCCGCCCGGGCAATATCGAACGCCCTCGACTCGATCAGGTTTTTTGTACAGTGGCACAGGTCAACCATCTGAAGGTGCGAGTCCCTGCTCAGCTCCAACCCGGCCGCTATCAGCACGGAGTAGATATCGACACAAGCCGCCCGGGCAAACTCAAAGTCCAGCTCAGCCGCCTCCTGACCCTGCGTCGTGCGGGTCAACACCCATCCTCCGCAGGCCAGCAGCGCTCCGGTCAAAAACCTCACCAGCCGCTCCGGATCGTCCGCGCTAAGCGCCGTCAGGCGCAGGCTCCAACCCTCGGAATCTTGCAATTGCTTCACACCCCTTTGATCGGAGCGGAATGCATTTGGGATGAGGCTGTATCGTGGCAGGACTGGCCTGTTGCAGGCCCTCGAATCATCGGCTACGGCG
>JASHUR010000392.1 GCA_030039895.1 Acidobacteriaceae bacterium
TATTCAGGTGGCATTGCCGGGCCATATCGCATCCCAGCGCCACCAGCACTGCGGTGCCAAAGGCATACTCGTCCGCGCCCAGCAGCGCTGCAATCAGAACATCGCGCGCCGTGCGCAGGCCACCGTCGCAACGTAGTCGAACGCGCCCGCGCAGGCCGTTGGCCAGCAGCACCTGCTGAGCTTCCGCCAGCCCAAGCTCCCACGGATTGCCCGCGTACTTGATGCTCGAAAGCGGGGACGCCCCGGTGCCGCCGGCGTGTCCGGCAATCACGATGTAATCGGCATAGGCCTTCGCAACACCCGCTGCCACAGTGCCGACGCCGCATTCAGAGACCAGCTTCACCCCGATCGCCGCCTTCGAATTCACGCGCTTCAAGTCATAGATCAGCTGCGCGAGGTCCTCAATCGAATAGATGTCGTGGTGTGGGGGAGGGCTGATCAGCTGCACGCCCGGCTGCGCATGCCGCAACCGCGCAATCAGCTCGGTCACTTTGTGGCTCGGCAGTTGGCCGCCTTCGCCGGGTTTTGAACCCTGTGCAATCTTGATCTCGATCTCGTCAGCGTGCATCAGGTACTCAGCCGTCACGCCAAACCGGCCTGAGGCCACCTGCTTGATCTTGTTGTTAAGCAGATGCGACGGCGTCGGCCGCCCTACTAGATCGATGTCCACATCGGGTTGGTACACGGCTGGATCTTCCCCGCCCTCGCCTGTGTTCGAGCGAGCGCCCAGCAGGTTCATGGCTGCGGTTACCGTCTGGTGCGCCTCAGGACTGAGCGAACCGAGCGACATGGCGCTTGCGATAAAGCGCTTGTACATATGCGAAGTAGGCTCAACCTGATCGATGGCAAGCGGATCACCAGCCGGGCGAATCTCCAGCAGATCGCGCAGCACAGTAGGCTGCTTCTCAACTGCCTGGGTTGAAAACGCCTGCCAGGCTACCGCCGGCTCGGTCGCGGCAGCCGCGCCGCGGGCCGTTCCCACAACCGTCTGCAGCAGCTTCACTGTAGAGGGCTGCCATGAATGCGGCTCTGCCTTTTCCGCTTTGCGGAAACGCACCCACCCATAGTCAGGCAGGTCGCGGACAGCTGTTGTGACCGGCGTCCCGGACTGGTCATCTGCCGAATCACTATCGTTATCCGCCGGAACCCAGTTCTGGCGCACCTGCACGTCGAGCACGTCCAGCCCGATACCGCCCAGCGGCGCGGGAGTCCCATAGAAGAAGCGGTCGACAACCTCTTTACTCAGGCCGATCGAGTCAAACAGATGCGCTCCACGATAGCTGTCCACCACCGAAATGCCCATCTTCGACATGATCTTGGCCAGCCCGAGATCGAGCGCATGAAGCAGGTTCGCCTCACCGTTCTCGGCATTCAGGCTGCGCGCTGTCTCCAGCGCAAGCCACGGACAGACGGCTCCTGCTCCCAGACCGAGCAGAACTGCGGCGTGGTGCAGATCGCGGCAATCGCCGGCCTCAACCGCCAGGCCAACGCGCGTGCGCTCCCCTGCCTGGATGAGCGCATGATGCACAGCACCGGTAGCCAGTGCCATCGGAATCGGCAGAGATTGCTCGCTCGCGCTGCGATCGGTCAACAGTAAAATTGCCGCTCCGCCGCGAACCAGATCGATGGCCTTGGCGCAAACATCGTCCAGCGCCGTCGCCAGATTGCACGCTGGATTGTAGACGCACTCAAGCACAGCAAGAGGAAGATCACTGGCCAGCGCATGATGACGGTCGCGCAGGTCTTTCATCTGCGCGAGCGACAGAAACGGCGATTGCAGTGAAAGTCCGGGCAGTGGCGCGTGCTTGTCGAGCATATGCGGCCACGGACCCAGGCGAGTGTGGAGCTGGATGACGCAAGTCTCCCGCAACGGATCGATCGGCGGATTGGTAACCTGCGCAAAACGCTGCCGGAAATATGCATAGACCGGACGCGGAGAACGCGCGAGCGGTGCCAGCGGCGTATCGTCGCCCATTGACCAGACGGCATCTTTGCCATCCGTAGCCATCGGCTTCAGAATCATGGCTACGTCTTCGCGCGTATATCCAAAGCCGTGCTGGAGCCGGTTCAGCTCGCCGGCATCCATCGGTGGAATGAGCGCATGGTCTTCCAGCGTGCTATTCTCCAGCAGGTTCTCGTATTGAGGAGCGGCCTCATCGAAAATCGCCTGAATCTGTTCATCCTCGAGCAGAACACGGTCCTTAAGATCAGCTACAATCATCTGCCCCGGGCCAAGCCGTCCGCTGTGAACAATCGTCTCAGGGTCGAGATCGACAAGTCCGGCTTCTGATCCCAGCACGACCAGGTCGTCCTCAGTCACGAAATAACGGCATGGCCGCAGCCCGTTCCTGTCCAGAATTGCGCCAACCAGGGATCCGTCCGCAAAGGCAATCGATGCCGGACCGTCCCACGGCTCGGCACAATCGGCCGCGTACTTGAAGAAGGCAGAACGAGGCTTGACCGTATGCGCTGGCGGAATCAGCATGCGGAGCGCTTCAGCAACAGTTCGCCCGCTGCGAGCCAGCAGTTCGACGGTCTCATCCAGGCTGGTCGAATCTGACCCATCCGGAGTAAAAACCGGCTTCACCTCATCAGGAAAGGTCGCGGACCGCGCAGACATGCGTGCCCGATTGCCCCAGACCGTGTTGATTTCGCCGTTATGCGCCAACATGCGCAGCGGCTGCGCGCGGTCCCAGGAGGGTGCAACGTTCGTCGCATAGCGCTGATGGAACAACGCAAAAGACGTCACATAGCGCTCGTCAGACAAATCCGGGAAGAACTCAGGTAGGATCCGCCCCGCGCACATCGACTTGTAGACCATCGTCGAAGCCGAAAGCGAACAGATGTATCCCGAGGCCTTGCTGCGCTCAAACTGCTTCCGGGCGAGAAAGAGTCGCCGATTCAGTTGGACCGTGTCGTCCCGGGACAGATCGTCCGCGGTGATGAATACCTGACGAATGACCGGCATGGTGGACAGAGCGATCTCGCCCAGAATCTCGGGACGCGTTGGTACGCTGCGCCATCCAAGCACAGTAAGATTCTGCGCCGATAGTGTTTGTTCGAGTCCGGCATGGGATTCGCCATTTTGCGGGAAAAATACAACGCCCACTGCCAAAGGCCGGGAATTATCAAGCGCAATGCTCGCTTCCGCCAGAAGGAACTCGCGCGGAATACCAGTCGTAATGCCAATTCCGTCGCTCGATTTGCCATCGGCAGCAATTGCGCCGCGATGTTCGAGGCGCGCCAGCGCCGTAAGTGCTTTTGCCAGAATGTCATGAGAAGGCTGATTGGTAAGGGTCGCAACAAAGCCGACACCGCACGACTCATGATCAAAGCGCGGATCAATCAACGTGGGCTGATCGCTTTGGTTGCGTGTGGGGAAAAACTGTGAATCAGAAGTTTTTATGCGGCCCATACGTTACTATACGACCTCCATACCTGACCAAGAGCGAGAAAATGCCCGGCCAGCGCGGTTTTTTCACTCGAAATAAAGAATTGGAATCGAGGTCATCAAGAAAAATTATTCTCCCTCCTTGACAAATCCTTCTCGTATATTTATACATTGAATTGCATGTTTATGCATTGAGGCGTGGCATAAATTTTTAGTCCACGATTTTTATTTTGACCAAGCATGACCGGCACAATGTGATTCGTGAGTTAGTGGCGTCAGCCAGCGTGTCCAGCCAGGATGAGCTGCGCCGTAAGCTGGTGCGCCGCGGTTTTGACGTGACGCAGGCTACACTCTCGCGCGATATCCATGAGATGCGTCTATATAAGGGCCCCAACGGGTATGCTCTGCCGAACGGCTCGTACGAAGATGGCGAGAGCGAGCTGCCTTCAATCCGCGAAGTGTTGTCGAGCTTTGGCTTGAAGGTAAAACAGGCGCAGAACCAGCTTGTGCTGGTTACAACCGCCGGAAGCGCGCAGCCAGTGGCTCTGGGCATTGACCACGAAGACTGGGACGAGGTGGTTGGCACAATCGCGGGCGACGATACAGTGCTCATCATCTGCCCTGACCACAAGCGGGCCTCGCAACTCCGAGACCGTCTTGAAGAGATGATCGGCTAGCAGCATCCATTACAGATAGCGTTGCTTTTCAGCAAAGAGTCAGCAAGACAAGTAGGGATTCGATGGGAGATTCGGTACAGACTGCAGTACTAGGAGTAAGTGGCTACGCCGGCATGGAGCTGGCGCGGTTGTTGCTCCATCACCCGCGCCTTAATGGCTGTGCACCGGTATTTCTGGGACGCGCCGAAGCGGCCGGAGATGCATCGCTAACAGCGCTGCATCCGCAGTTAATGGACAACAATGGTTCTGCCTCACTCAGAATCGAGCCTTTTTCCTGGGATTTGCTCAAGCAGCGTGCTGTCGAGGTGCTGTTTCTCGCCACCCCTCATGAACAGTCAAGAGAGTATGCTCCGATCGCGCTTGAACATGGTATTCGTGTCGTCGATTTGAGTGGTGCATGGCGACTTACCGATGCGGCGAACAGGGCCATCTATAGGTTTGCAGATGACGGCGAGCCGGTTGCCGTTCAAGTTCAGGCCAAAGCCGTCTACGGAAGTCCCGAATTGCATCGGGATGAGCTCCGCACTGCAACGCTCATCGCCAATCCGGGATGCTATGCGACCGCCGTGATCCTGCCGCTGAAGCCGTTGATTCAAGCAGCCTGGGTCGATCTTGAGCGCGGCATCGTCTCCGACGCGAAGTCCGGCGTTTCTGGAGCGGGGAAAGCCCCCACTGCAAAGACCCATTATATGTATGCCGCGAACAATCTTTCGGCGTACGGAGTATTCTCACATAGGCACACTGGCGAGCTGCTGGAGCAGCTTGGCCTTGAACGCGGACAGATTATCTTCACACCGCATCTTCTTCCAATTCCGCGCGGAATTTTGGCGACGACATACGTCACGTTCAAAGAGAAGAAGAGCGCAGAAGATGTCGCTGCGCTTTACCAAAGCTTCTATGCCGATAGTCCGATGGTGCGGCTTTTCGGTGCAGGAAACCTTCCACAGATTCAATACTCGGTGCACACGAATTATTGCGACATCGGCTTTCAGCTTGATTCAGATGGCCGAAGATGCGTGGTCGTCTCGTGCCTTGACAATCTGCTGAAGGGCGCAGCAGGACAGGCCGTTCAAAACCTGAACCTGATGTGTGGATGGGGAGAAACGGAGGGACTGGCATGAAATTCGTAATCAAGCTTGGAGGAGCCACCCTCGAAAATCCGGAGATTCTGCACCAGTGTGCAAAGGCGATTGCCGAACTCGTAAAGGACGGGAACCTCGTGGCAGTCGTCCACGGAGGCGGAATACAGTTGACCCGCACTCTGAAACAACTGGGCAAACAGAGTGAGTTTGTGTCCGGACTGCGAGTGACGGATGCGGAAACGCGCGACGCCGCGCTGATGGTGCTGGGAGGACGCATTAATAAATTTCTGGTGGCCGCGCTTGGCGCTCACGGCCAATCAGCTGTGGGTCTTTCGGGTGGTGACGGGTTGATTTTCAGAGCGCGGAAGAAGCGCACCGCGCCCGACCTGGGATATGTAGGAGAGATTGTCGCGTCCGATCCGCGCTGGCTTGATGCAATTTGGAAGATGGGTTCAGTTCCTGTGATATCAAGCATGGCCCTCGGGTTCGATGGTGAATACTACAACGTGAATGCAGACGAAATGGCATCTGCATGCGCGGCTGCGTGCAAGGCTGATGCGCTGGTCTTCCTCACGGACGTTCCCGGCGTACGGGGTGCGGATGGCGAGGTCATGCGCTGGTTAAGCGTAGATCAAATTGCGTCGCTGACAAAAGATGAGGTCATCAGCGGCGGGATGCTGCCAAAACTGAATGCATGCCGTGAGGCTCTGCTCCATGGCGTCAAGCGCGTGCGGATCCTTCCCGCAGACGCCGCCGGGGTCCTGCCGGATTTCTGCACGTCGCGCGTCGTTTATGGAACAGAAGTGCTGGTGGCATAAGCGAAGTGAGGAGATTTGAGTTGAATCTTGATGAAATCAGGGCGGCGGAGACGAAGTTGCTCTTGCCTACATACGAACGCAACCCGATATTCTTCGTGGGCGGCGAAGGTGTTCATTTGATCGCCGAGGGCGGGCAGCAATACCTGGACCTGCTGAGCGGTATCGGTGTAAATGCACTCGGCTATGGGCATCCGGCAATCGTGAACACGATTGCCGAGCAGAGCAAAAAGCTCATCCACATTTCCAACCTTTATTTTCATACGGGTCAGGCCCAGCTGGCGATGCGGCTCACAGCGGCCAGCGGACTGGACCGCGCGTTCTTCTGCAACAGCGGTACGGAAGCCTGGGAGGCTGCGCTTAAATTGGCCCGTGCCTATGCTGGACTAAAGCGCAGCGAGGGCAGACATCTCGGGTCAAAGTTCCTGGCGCTTGAAAATAGCTTCCACGGACGCACCATGGGCTCGGTCGCAACGACGCATAAAGAGAAATACCGCGAACCATTTGCAC
>JASHUR010000393.1 GCA_030039895.1 Acidobacteriaceae bacterium
AAGTTCCTCGCCGAGCGTGGAATCGCCCTTCCGCCCGGTGTACATTTCCGCTTCGCACTCAGCCCTGCGCAAATGCTTGCTCGTGCGCGCGGCCTCTATCGCGCTCAGGTCGCTGCAAGCTCAACTTCCGGCTCGTCCACTCCGGTCTGGCAACCGGTCGGCCCGGCGCAGGTAGTCACTACGGCCTACGGCAATGTCGCTGGGAGAGTCACCAGCATTGCGGTGGATCCCTCCGACCCTACCGGGAACACCGTCTACGTTGGCACTGCCTTCAGCGGAGTCTGGAAGTCCGCCAACGCTGCGGGAGACTCCTCCTCAGTCACCCTCGTGCCGCTTACCGATTCTGTCTACTCGTCCATCTCCGGGTTTGACTCTGCCCCTTCGCTGAGCATCGGTGCCGTGAGCGTGCAGCCCGTCTCTGCCGGAACGGCCCCGGTCATCCTTGCTGGCACCGGGGTTCCCAACGATACAACCGCATCCTATTTTGGCGCGGGCATCCTACGCTCTACCGACGGCGGCAATCACTGGACCCTCATCACTCACTCCAATGATCAGATCAACGGCGCCAACAACAACTTCAACTTCACCGGAAATGGTTTCGCCGGCTTTGCCTGGGGCACAGTCAAGGGAAACCCTGTCGTAGTCGCGGCTGTATCTCAATCCGAATCGGGAGTGGAAACCTACGCCACCGAAGGCCAGAACAGCGTCATGGGCATCTACTACTCCACCGACCTCGGGCAGACATGGTACATGGCCACCATTACCGATCCCGGTGGGGCGGTGCAGTCGCCGCAGACCCCCTTCACCCCTTGTGCCATTTCCGGCTCCCGCTTGCCCTGCGGCAACGCTGTTACCTCCATCGTCTGGAATCCCATCCGCAAGGAGTTCTTCGCCGCCGTTCGGTTTCACGGCTACTATCAGTCGTCTGACGGGCAGAACTGGACGCGCCTTGCCAACCAGCCCGGCGCCAATCTCACCACCACCATGTGCCCGCCAAATCAGGGTTATTCCGGCTCGCAGGCATGCCCTATCTACAACGCGGCCCTGGCCGTACAGCCCGTTACAGGAGACACCTTTGCGCTCACCACCGACATCAACAACCTCGATCAGGGCCTCTGGCAGGACTCCTGCAACCTTGCCTCAGGCTCCTGTGCCTCATCAACGTTGTCCTTCACGCAAATACCCGACTCCGCGCTTGACGCCGGCTCTCTCATTGATCCTTCTCAGCCAACGCTCATTCCACAGGCCGACTATGATCTTTATCTCGCCGCCGTCCCCGCCGTCCAGAGCTCGCAACCCGATACGCTTCTCTTCGCCGGTACCGCCGACATCTACCGCTGCGACCTCGGCGCTGGATGCGCCTGGCGCAACACCACCCACGCCCAGTCTTCCGACTGCAACTCCGCGAACGTCGCTCCCGCGCAATACGCCATCGACGCCACCTTCGGTGCCAATGGCCTCCTCTACTTCGGCAACGACGGCGGCCTCTGGCGCTCCACCGACGACGTAGACGAGCAGGGCCAGCAGTGCTCATCAACCGACGCCACGCATTTCCAGAACCTCAACTCCGCCTTCACTAGCTCCATCGCAGAAGTTGAGGACATCGCACCAGATCCTTCCAGCTCGCAGACCATGATGGCTTCGCTCGGCCCCCTCGGCACCGCCGCGCCGCTCAGTGGAACAGCCGTTTGGCAGCAGGTTCTCAACGGAGAAGGGGACTATGCCGCCATCGATCCCGTCAATCCGCAGAACTGGTACGCCACTTCGGAATTCGGCATCGGCATAAACTACTGCTCGCAGGGAACAAGCTGCAGCATCGCCGGATTCGGCCTGCCCGTCATCTCCAGCGCCGACGCCGGGGACGACGGCTACGGTCAGATCATCCCTGCTCCCTGGATACTCGATCCGCAGAACACCTCCAACCTTATCCTCGGCACCTGCCGCGTCTGGCGAGGCCCTGCCTCCGGAGGCGCATTGACCCAGCTCAGCACCATGCTCGACGGCGACAACGGCCCATACTGCGACGGCAACGCCGAGGTCCGCTCCCTCGCCGCCTCAGGCGAATCTACTGACGCCCCTGGCACGCCCGAGCTCATCTACGCCGGTATGGCCGGCCTCTACGACGGAGGCGCGACTGTGGCCGGGCACATCTTCGCGCAGTCCATCAGCTCCGGTTCGTCTGCATCGTCATGGATCGACCTCTCCAACAACCTCAACGGTTTCAACCCTTACGGTTATGACATCTCCAGCATCTACGTCGACCCGCACTCCTTCGGAGGCCAGACCATTTACGCCACCGTCCAGGGCTTCAGTACGGCAACCATCTACCGTTCGACCGATGGCGGATCCATCTGGCAAAACATCTCCAGCTCACTCGTGAACGCTCCCGCCAACAGCGTCATTGTCGATCCCAATGACGCCAACACCGTCTTCGTCGCCACTGACGCGGGCGTCTTCTACACTCAGGACGTCGCCAGTTGCGCGCAGGCCTATTCCGCTTGCTGGAGCGCCTACGGCGCATCGCTGCCCAATGTCCCCGTCGTGCAGCTGCAGACAGAAAGCACCAGCGGCGGTCCCGTTCTTCTCGCCGCAACCTTCGGCCGAGGAATCTGGCAGGTTGCTCTGCCCAACATTGTGACCTCGACCGCAACCGTCACGCCGCCGTCACTCACTTTCGGCAATGAGGCGGTTGGGACCGCCAGCGCGCCCAAACAATTACTCGTCACCAATACCGGCGCCGTCCCCTTGCAGATCAGTTCGCTCGCCATCACCACAGGCTTCACCGAGTCCGATACGTGCAGTGGGCAGTCCATCGCGCCCGGTAACGCTTGCGTCATAGAGGTCGCCTTCGTGCCCGCCGTGATCGGGGCGAACACTGGCTTACTTACGATCTATGCCAATCTTCCCGACGGTGGTCAACTCACCGTCCCGCTCAGCGGAACCGGAACGAAGGGTGCGGCCGTCACGCTTACTCCCACCTCGCTCTGCTTCCAGGCTACGCTCATCGGCCAGACCACCTCGCAGTCCTGCCAGTCCACCGGCGCGCCCACGCAGGGCGGACAGACCGTTCAGCCCGGACAATCCATCGTTATCGCGAACACCGGCGGGGCCACTGCAACCATCACTTCCGTCACCCTCACCGGTGACTTTGCCTTTGTCGCCAACACCTGCGGCAAGTCCCTCACCGCGGCCAACACTCCTGGCGACAGTTGCACCGTCAGCATCACCTTTACCCCCACCGCCTCTGGCCCGCGCAACGGCGCGCTCACCGTCGTGGACAGCACTGGTACGCAGACAGCGCTGCTTACAGGTACGGGCATGACTCCCGCAACCGATCTGCTCGCCCCATCCAGCCTCACCTTCGCTTCTCAGACCATCGGGACTGAAAGCATTTCGCAGCAACTCACGCTCACCAACAACGGCGACGCAGCGGTTCAGGACATTGCTGTTCGGTCCTCAACTACAGACTTCATTGCCTCCAACAACTGCGGCACAACCCTCGCTGGCCACTCCAGTTGCGCTATCCTTGTCAGCTTCCTGCCCAGCGTCATAGGTCCTGACAACGGCGCCCTCACTGTCAGTGACATTGTGACCGCGGGATCCACCCACACGCAGCAGGTCGCCCTCACCGGTACGGGCGTCGCTCCCTCCGGTATTGCTTCCGTGTCGCCGTCGTTCATCAACTTCGGCTACTACGGCGTCGGTGGAACCAGCCCTGCCAAAACCGTCACCATCACCAACAATGGCTCGTCCAGCATCACCGGAATTCAGACCGCCTTTACCGGCGACTTCTCCATGCAGACCGCGTCCAGCAATCCCTGCGGAGCAAGCCTGTCCGTCGGTGCAAGCTGCAACATCGGCGTCGTCTTCTCGCCCAAACAGGTCAACCAGCGCAGCGGCAGCCTCACCATCACCGGGACGAATCTCGCCACCCCGCTCATCGTTGCCCTCACCGGCAGCGGGGCTGGCTTCACCATCAAGATTGACGGCTCCTCGTCGCAGGTCATCACCGGCAACCAGACTCCCGCACCTTTTCAAGTTGAAATCGACTCCGTCAACGGCTCCACCGGCCCCGTCGCGCTCACTTGTGCGGTTGTTCCGGCCACTGCGGGCTGCTCTGTCTCGCCGGCGAGCGTCACTCTCACAGGCACCTCAACCCAGCAGGCCGCTCTCACCTTCTCTGCCAACCAGACTGCTCATGCCGCCCAGTCATTCTGGAAGACCACCGGCATGGCGCTGGCCATGTTTCTGCCCGTCGGGTTCCTCGCACGCCGCCGCAGCCGTTGGCCGCTGCTCACATTCTGCGTACTCCTGGTCCTGCTGTTGCCCATTGGTTGCGGTGTCAACTCCAGCGCGGGCAGTCTCTCTTCCTCAGTAGGCTCATCGGCCACGGCAGGGCAATACACCATCACCGTTACCGGCACCATGCCTGGACTTACGCAGTCCGCAACCGCGCAGGTGACCGTCCAGTAACGCAGTCTTCTTCTGGATTGCGGAGTGCTCCCACGCGGCAATGCCGTAAAATCATCACGAAGATGAATCGCGAACCCTTGCCGTCCTCCAGGGAGCAGAAATCCCGCCGGATAGGAAGAAGCATATGAACAACACCATCCTGGTCACCGGCGGTGCGGGATTTATCGGCTCAAATTTCGTTCTTCAGTGGATCGCAAACGCCGATGCCCGTGTCGTGAATCTCGACCTGCTCACATACGCTGGTAATCGCCGCAATCTGCAATCCATCGAGCATCACTCTCGCCACGTCTTCGTCCACGGCGACATCTGCGACGAATCCTTCGTCGCCTCTCTGCTCCGCGAGCATCAGCCGCGCGCTATCGTCCATTTCGCTGCCGAGAGCCATGTGGATCGCTCCATCGCCGGCCCTGCCGCCTTCATACGGACCAATATCACCGGAACCTACGAGATGCTCCAGCAGGTGCTCCGCTACTGGCAGGCCCTTCCCGAAGGCGACCAATCCGTTTTCCGCTTCGTGCATGTCTCCACCGATGAAGTCTACGGAACCCTCCTACCCGGTGAACCCGCCTTCAACGAAACAACACCTCACGCGCCCAACAGTCCCTATGCAGCCTCCAAGGCATCGTCTGACATGCTTGTCCGCGCCTGGCATCATACCTACGGACTGCCCGTCGTCACCACCAATTGCTCCAATAACTACGGCCCCTGGCAATTTCCGGAGAAGCTCATCCCGCTCATGGTCCTTAACGCGCTCGAGGGCAAGCCGCTCCCCGTCTATGGCGACGGCCTCAACGTTCGCGACTGGCTCTTCGTCGAAGACCACTGCGCGGCCATCCGTCGAGTGCTCGAGGACGGCCGCATCGGCCAAACCTACAACATCGGCGGCAACAGCGAACGCAGCAACATCGACGTCGTCACCGCCATCTGCGACATCCTCGACGAGCTCCGCCCCGACCCATCCATCGGCGGTCGCCGTAATCTCATCACCTACGTCAAGGACCGCCCCGGTCACGACCGCCGCTATGCCATCGACGCCACAAAGATCGCCCGCGAGCTCAACTGGGTGCCCGAGCAGCCCTTCGAGAGCGGCATCCGCAAAACCATTGAGTGGTATCTCGCGCATCTCGATTGGGTCAATGACATCCGCACCGGCGCCTACCTCAACTGGATCGAGCAGAACTACGCCGAAAGGCTTGCGCAATGAAGGGAATCATCCTCGCCGGCGGCTCCGGCACTCGCCTTTACCCGGTCACGCACGTCATCTCCAAGCAGCTCCTGCCCGTGTATGACAAACCGATGATCTACTACCCGCTCTCCACGCTCATGCTGGCGGGTATCCGCGACATTCTCGTCATCTCCACGCCTCAGGACACCTCGCGCTTCGCCGATCTGCTTGGTAATGGAAACCGCTGGGGCATCGACCTCAGCTACGCCGTGCAGCCCAGCCCTGACGGTCTTGCCCAGGCCTTCCTCATCGGTAAAGACTTCATCGGTAACAGCCCCAGTGCGCTCGTCCTGGGCGACAACATCTTCTATGGCCAGGCCCTCAGTCGCCAGCTCCAGAGCGCCGCCGCAAAAGACAAGGGCGCGACCATCTTCGCCTATCGCGTCAATGATCCTGAACGTTACGGTGTCGTCGAGTTCGACTCCGGAGGCCGCGCCATCAGCCTTGAAGAAAAGCCGCAGCGGCCCAAATCGAAATACGCAGTGACGGGCCTCTACTTTTATGACAACAACGTGTCTACCATCGCCGCTTCACTCAAGCCCTCGACGCGCGGCGAGCTCGAAATCACCGACCTCAACCGTCACTATCTCCAGCAGGGCACGCTTGAGGTTGAGCTCATGGGGCGTGGCATGGCCTGGCTCGACACCGGCACGCACGACTCGCTCTTCGAGGCAGCCATGTTCATCCAAACCATCGAGCGCCGCCAGGGAGTCAAAATCGCCTGCCCCGAGGAGATTGCTTATCGTCTCGGATATATCTCTGCTGCCGATCTTGAGGCGCTCGCCCACCCCGTGCACAAGAGTGGCTACGGTCAGTACCTGCTTTCCCTCATCTCCGAGGTGCCGTCCCCGCAGGAGAACCGCTGACATGAACATCCAGCCCACCGCTCTCCCCGGCGTGCTTCTCATCGCTCCCAAAAAATTCTCTGACGCCCGTGGTTCCTTCTGGGAAACCTATAACCAGCGTATCCTCCACCAAGCCGGTCTTCCCACTGACTGGAAGCAGGACAACACATCTGTCTCGTTCAGAAACGTCGTGCGCGGCATCCACTATCAGATCACGCAGCCCCAGGGCAAACTCGTCCGCGTCACCTATGGGGCCGTCTACGATGTCGCCATCGATCTCCGCCGCAGCTCCGCCACCTTCGGCCGGTACGTCGGCTTTGATTTGTCTGAGGAGAACGGCTCCATGCTCTGGATTCCTCCCGGCTTCGGTCACGGCTTTGCTGTTCTTAGTGAGCGCGCTGGCTTCGCATACAAAGTCACCGACTACTACTTGCCCTCCGGCGAGCGCACCATCCTCTGGAACGACCCCACCCTTGCCATCGCTTGGCCTGTCGCGGAAAAAGATGCCATCGTCTCAGCCAAAGACCAGCAGGGAAGTCGCTTCTCCGAAGCAGAGGTCTTCTCGTGACCCGCTTTCTCATCCTTGGCGCGAAGGGACAACTCGGTTCGTCCCTGCAGGCCGTCTTTAAGCGTGAAGGTCACGTCATTGCCCTTGACCGCTCCAGCTGCGACTTCAGTGATCCCTCCAGTATCCGCGCTGCAGTACGCGCCACGCGCCCCAGCATCATCCTCAACGCGGCCGCCTACACTGCGGTCGACCGTGCTGAGTCGGAGTCCGATCTCGCCATGCGCATCAACGGCGAGGCGGTGGGCATCCTCGCCGAAGAAGCAAAAAGTTGCGGCGCATTGCTCGTCCATTACTCCACCGACTACGTATTCGACGGCACAAAGTCCGGTCCCTGGCTCGAAAGTGATCCCGTCCATCCGCTCAACGCATACGGAGCCACCAAGCTCGCCGGGGAGCGCAATATCCAGCAAATCGGTGGCCGGTATCTCATTTTCCGCACCAGTTGGGTCTTCAGCCCTCAAGGAAACAACTTCCTGCGCACCATGCTGCGCTTGGGCCAAGAAAGGGAAGAGCTGAAGATCGTTGACGACCAGAAGGGTGCGCCCACATCGGCTCTGGCGCTCGCCATGGCAACCCGCAGCATTCTCACTGCAGACCCGCTGCCGAACTTCTCGGAAGTCGCCGGCATCTATCACATGACCTGCTCTGGAGAAACCACCTGGTGCGGCTTTGCGCAGGCCATCTTCGCTCGCGCAAAGCCTGCTAAGCCCTGGGCCGCAGTAAAGTGCATCCCCTCATCGGAATTCCCCACACCGGCCGCACGCCCGGCCAACTCCGTCCTGTCGAACGACAACCTGAAGGCCACGTTCGACGTTGAGCTTCCATCCTGGCAGTCCGCATTGGACACAACACTCACGGCTTTGGGCATTTTTGCAGCTGACTTCGCGCGAAAATATTGAGCGGTCCTTCCCGCTGGCACGCTTTTCTATGCTGGCAATTCCTCGCGATTTTCCGCAAACTGGTTAAGTCTTGGCCTCTCAATTGCCAATTCTCAACTCGGCATCGCATCCCCACGAAGCCTTCCGCGACGCGCATGAACTTCAGGCGCGCCTTGCCCGCGCCATCCGTGGAGAGGTCCGCTTCGATCCCAGCACGCGCGCTCTCTACACCACCGATGCTTCCAATTATCGTCAGGTCCCCATCGGCGTCGTGATTCCCCGCGATGCCGACGACGTCATTGCTGCCGTCTCAATATGCCGTGAGCTCAACGCGCCCATCCTCTCCCGCGGAGCGGGCACCAGCCTTGCCGGTCAGTGCTGCAACGTCGCCGTCATCCTCGACTTTTCCAAGTACATGCGCTCCATCCATGCGCTTGACCCCGACGCCAGACTCGCCACCGTCGAGCCCGGCATCGTCCTTGATCGCGTTCGTGAGGCCGCCGAGCAGCATCACCTCACCTTCGCGCCCGATCCCGCCACGCACTCCCGCTGCACCATCGGCGGGATGATCGGCAACAACTCCTGTGGTACCCACGCCCTGATGGGCGGCAAAACCGTCGACAACATCCGCTCCCTCGAGGTTTTGCTCTACGACGGCACACGCATGACTGTCGGCCCTACATCCGGAGATGATTTCACCCGCATCCTCGCCGCTGGAGGCCGCCCCGCCGAAATCTATTCTGCGCTCGCACGCCTCCGCGACCGCTACGCCACGCTCATCCGCGAGCGCTTTCCGCAAATTCCCCGTCGTGTCTCCGGATACAACCTCGACTGGCTGCTGCCTGAAAACGGCTTTCACGTTGCGCGCTCGCTCGTTGGCAGTGAAGGCACCTGTGTTACCGTCCTCAGAGCCGAGCTTGAGCTCAAACCCAGCCCGCCCCACCGCCGCCTCGTCGTCGCCGCATTTCCTGACGCTTTCATCGCCGCCGACCACGTGCCCGCCATCCTTGAACATCGCCCCATCGGGCTCGAAGGCTTCGAC
>JASHUR010000394.1 GCA_030039895.1 Acidobacteriaceae bacterium
GGCGAACGGCGGTTTCGACCACTTTGAGATCGAGCGAGATGAGCTGCGCCACGATGCCGACGTAGACCATGTTCTTGACCAGCTTGCGCAGCTTGGCCTCAGGGCAGACCTCCGCGGTGATCTTGTCAAATGGCACCGGATAGCAGACCACGTCGTCGCGATACTGTCTGAGGTTTGCGGCGTCTTCATAAATGGCCACTGCGCCAGCAGGCAGCGAAAGTATGTCGTCCTTCGCCGTCTCGGCATTCATCGCAACCAGTATGTCGATTTCTTTCTTGCGCGCGACGTAGCCGTGCTTGCTGGCGCGGATGGTGTACCAGGTGGGCAGGCCGGCGATGTTGGACGGGAAGAGGTTCTTGCCGCTGACCGGTATGCCCATGGCGAAGATGCTGCGCAGGAGAACGCTGTTGGCAGACTGCGAGCCTGATCCGTTGACGGTGGCTACCTGTATGCTGAAATCGTTGATGACGGGCTTTCCTGCGGCCCTGGATGTGTCTTCTTTGCTGCCTGTGATTTGCTGCCCAGCTTCAACGCCTGCGCTGTCGAGGGCAGCGTGTCCTGTCGCCATGTGGCGGGATCCCCTTCTACGGTGAAGTTAATCTTTCCTGCTCTATTCATTATAGCGACGCACCCCCGGGATTTCGTGTGACGGCGGTAACCGCGCGGATTCGTGCGGGGCGCCTGGCGCGCCGCGATTCAGTTGCGCAGGTCTGACATGACGTCTGCGACCTCTGCCTGCTGGGCCGCATTCAGGGAGACAAGTGGGAGACGTGGGCGGCCTCCGTAATATCCGTTTAAGTCACATGCATACTTGATGCCCGGTACACCGTACTTTGCCAGCACCGTCTTCGACGCCTCCACCAGCCGCTGCTGCTTGACGGCGGCGAGCGCGGGGTCATTCTCTTTCCAGGCGGTGTAGATCTCCTGGCAGGCCTGTGGAGCGGGCGAGGCAAGCGCGAGAATGCCGCCGGATGCGCCTGTCTGTAGCGAATCAAAGAGCTGATTCGCCGCGCCGGTGAGGACCTGAAATCCGACCTGCTTAGTGCGCGTAAGCTTGGTCGGCGCCGGCGGCGCAATCACAGTGGTCCCTCCCAGTGCTTCGGCAGAGACAAAGTTCTCGCGCGGTGTGGACATTGCCAGCGTCATGCGCGCGGTCAGTGCTGTGAAGATAGGGGTCACGCTCGTCTCGCGCAGCGGTGCATGGCGTGTAGCCTGGACCAGAGCTGCGATGCGCACCACGTTGCCGCTTGAATCTTTAACGCCGATGATGTTGGCATGCTGCGCGAGCTCGGCGACGACCTCGACGGGCATCTCGTAGTGCGTGTACTTGGGAATGCTGTAGATGACGATGGGCAGCGGCGAACGGTCGGCCAGTGCACGGTAGTAGGTGAGCATGTCGAGACTGCTATAGGCAAAGTAGCTGGGTGTGCGGACGAGCAGAGCATCGTAGTGCTGATCGGCGGCGTACTCGGCCAAGTCGAGTGTGGCGGAGAGACTTTCACGAGCGACACCGGCGAGGAGAACTTTCTCGGGCGCGGCGGCCTCACGCGCGTGATGCAGGACCTGGCGGGATTCGTCGTCGGTGAGCATGACGGCTTCTCCAGTCGAGCCCAGAATGGTCAACCCCGCGACTGGGGTGCGCGAATAGCGGTCGACGTTATGCTCCAACTTCTTCAGATAGAGCCGTCCGTCGGGATAGAACGGAGTCGTGGCAGCGGGAAATACGCCTTCAAGCAGCATGCTTCGATTGTAGACGGGAGGGATGCCGCGCAGCGGTTGCCTCTACCTTGGAAACTGCCTATGTTCGGCTTCGCGGAATGTCTCAGAGTCGTGTACGACTCTGGGCATGGGCCTGTGAGCCGGAGCTGGCGTTTTCAAGAGGCGGCGCGAACGGGACGCGCATGTTTTCCAAGAAGTTACAGACGATTCCTCGCACATATCTTCAAGATTTGAGACACAGACAACCGAAGTTCAGGCAGGGATGACGCTCCCCACACAAACAAAGGAAGCTTGCTTAGGCTACTCGTCCAATGTTTGTGTGAGGTTAGTGGTGGGAGCGCTGGCCTGAGTGCTCAGGGTTGGAACCGGGTTCGGGAAAGTCAGTGTCGCTTTCATCAAGGTAGTCGCGGAGGTGGGAACCAGACGTACGATGGGGGAGTTCGTACGAGAGGTTTCCGTGCAGATCAGGGCGTGCGGGGTGAAGCAAGGTGCGACCCGCAGGTTGGTCGGGCTCGAAGGCCCCCTTGCGGAAGTCGCTGTCGCAGCGCGTCTTTTGTCGATTCACGGCAGTTTTCCTGCTCTGGTTACACCCAAACCACCGTATGGGTGGTTCTTGATGGTTAGTGCTTGGATGCAGATTAACGGTGGTGAGTTGATTGGCGGAGTGTGGATATTGCGGGACGAGCGATCAGGGCATGTGGCCGGGAGCGGGATGGGGTCAGACGAGCGGGAAACGGTCGAGGATTTCGTACCGGGAACCGGAGGGGGTGGGAATGCTTTGATACAAGACGAATTCGGTGGCGGTGAAGTCGACTGACGGCCGGTAGGGGCGGCTATCAAGCTGGGACCGGAGTGTGCGTAGGGAGCGCGCTCCAGTGCGGCCCTTGCTGCGGGCAAGGGTGATGTGAGGATGGTAGGGGCGAGTGTCGGGCTGGAATCCGCAAGGGAGGATGGCGGCGGTGACGCGCTGCTGAAGAGAGAGCAACTCGGGGGTGAGGGTGACCTGGGCGAAGAAGACGCCAACGCGGTCAAAGAAGCCGAGCGTTTCGAGAGCAATGAGAACAGGTGGGTGGCGCAGGGAATGCATCGCCAAGAGGATGCTGGAGTGCTGCTCCGGCGAGACACTGCCGAGGAACTGCAGAGTGACGTGCCACGATTCAGGAGGATACCAACGCAGATTGTCGTTGGGGGACTGGTAGCGGAGGGAGATGCGGGAGAGCTGAGCGGCTGCGGCGGGTGGTAGCGGAATGCCGAGGAAGAGGCGCATGGTGAGAGCTGACTCCCGCATCTGGTGGTGAAGATGCGGGAGCGGCTGATGCCGCCTAGTTATAGGCGGAGGGTTTGCGTGGGGTAATTCGGACGCCCATGCCGTTCAAGTGGCTGCGTGCCTGCTCGGCTTCGGGCGACTGCGGATAACGGTTGATGAGGTCGCGGAAATCATGGATAGCTTTGTCGCGCTGGTTGGCGCGCAGCTCGGCCTCACCCTTGCGAAGCTGGGCTGAAGGCGCCTGGGCGCTGCCCGAGTACTGAGTGAGCACCTGCTGGTAGTTGTTGATGGCGCCCGTGAAGTCTCCCTGATGGAAAGCGATTTCGCCGAGGTAGAAGTAAGCGCTGGGGGCGAGGTTGTTCTGTGGGTAGGCCTGGAGGAGCTGCTGGAACTCGCCGGCGGCGACGTTGTAGTGAGCGCTGTTGTAGTCGGTCACCGCGCTCTGGTAGAGCTGATCAGCGGGCGGAGCTGAGGGAGCATTGCCTGCGGGCGCACCGTTGGCAGGCTGCGCGGGGCAGAGCTGGCCGTTGGGGCCGAGCTGTCCGGGCGGACAGGCGGGCGTTTGGCTCGCGGGCTGCGCCTGAACGTTCTGGAGCTGGGACTGGAGCGCCTGGAGGGTCTTGTTGATCTGATCGAGACGGGTCTTCACCTCGTCGACAGAGTCGTTGAGGTTCTGCACCTGGCCGGAGAGCTGGCTGTTGGCGTTCTGGTTATCGCTGGTGAGCTGCTGCTGCAGGCCGTTCACCGCGATGGTGAGCTTATTCACGTTGTCAGAGGTCATCTGTATTGTGTGCTGGAGAACGGCCATGCTGGCGGCCTGGCTGTCCTGCAGATGCTGGAGCTGGTCCTGCATCTGCTGCACCTGGGTCTGAAGCTGGATGATCTCGTCCTTAGTGGAGGCAGCGTGGGCGCGCGGCGCCGGCAGGAGCAGGGCGAGGGCAACGGCGGCGGAGAGTGCAAGAGATGTTTTTTTCATATGCCTTGTCCGGGAGTGAGCTGTATGCTGAGGCACCGCGAAAGCCCCACTCATACTACATTGATCTTATCTCTGATGAAGTTATAGCAACAAAAACCCACGCCCCGAAAATGAGGCGTGGGTTTCCTGATGAGGTACAGGGTGGTTACTGGTCCATCGTGAACTGCGCGCGGCGGTTCTGCTGCCAGCAGCTCTCGTTTTCCTCTGTGCAGAATTGCTTCTCCTTGCCGTAGCTGACCGTTCGGAGACGGTTGGGGCTGACACCGGCATTGACCAGAGCCTGCTTTGCTGCGTTGGCGCGGTTTTCGCCGAGCGCCAGATTGTACTCAATCGAGCCGCGGTCGTCGCAGTATCCGCCTATGACGACGTTGACGTTGGGATGCTGATTGAGGAAGCTGGCATCCTGCGCAACCACGCTTTGGGCATCAGGCCGGATGCTGTAGCTGTCGAAGTCGAAGAATACGGGTTTCACATTTTCCTCGAACTGCTGCTCAGTGAGGTTGGACTCCGCCATCGGGGCCGCCGGAGCGGTATTGACGGTGACGTGGGCGGTGGCATTCGCGGTGCCTCCATCGCCGGTCGCGGTCAGGTTAAAGTCGGTGGACTCAGTCGGCGACACGGTGCGGGTTCCGGAGGTGGGCACGGGACCCAGGCCTTCGATGCTGGCGCTTGTGGCGTCCGTGGTGTGCCAGCTGAGCACGGTGCTTTGCCCGACGGTGATTGTGTCTGGAGTAGCTGTGATGCTGGCAGTGGGCGCAGGCGCGGAGGGTGCGGGTGGCGGAGGCGGTGGTGCCGCCTTTACCTTCTTATGGCAACCGGCAAGGGCGAGCGTAGCCACGAGACCGGCGATAAGGGCGACGGTGCGGCGGTTTGCAGTACTTCGTCTGGCAAAGCTAATAGGATTACGGAATTCACTGAGCACGGCGTTCTCCTCCTTTAGGAGATATCTGTTGTTGGCCACTCACGGGCCAATTGTTCGTTCAACCAAAGCAGAGCAGACGAGAGCGATTTCCCGGCTGCTTTGTGACACTATTTACAACTATTTCAGTTGCAACTCGTTCCCACTATTTCCAGCTCCAGTTCGGCATAATGTTCTGGCCTATATGCGTCAACTGTTGCTGGTCGGTTCCATCAGAAAGCATGGTCCAAATCTGATTGTCGCGCTGGAAGACGATGTGACGAGTGTCCGGCGACCATGAAGGGAAGTCATTGTTCCCTGCTCCGTGTGTGACCTCGATCCAGCGCTTGCTGGCGATATCCATCACGTAAATGTCCTGCCCGCCAAGGACGCCGGGGCCATAGTGGCGGTTCCAGGCAAAGGCGAGGAACTGACCACTGGGCGACCAGGAGGGCGAAACTGCATATCCGCCGTCAGTCATGCGCTGAATACCTGATCCGTCGGAGTTCATGATGTAAATCTGAGGCAAACCAGTGCGGCCGCTGACCCAGGCGATCTGCGAATTGGTTTTGGGGTTCCAGACTGGGGAGACATCGGGGCCACGGAAAGCGGTAATGCGGTGCAGGTCTCCGCCATTGGCGCCGATGGTGTATATCTCATTGTTGCCGGAGGGGCCGCTGGCCGAGAAGGCGAGTTTGGTTCCGTCGCTGGTCCACGCCGGCGAAAAGGAGTTGCCTACCGGCGCCCGAAAGTACACCAGGCGATGGAGGGTGAGCGAGTACATGCGGATGGCCCAACCGTCACGGCCAAGTGCCGAAAATGCGATGCGGGTATTGTCAGGCGATACGCGCGGCGAGAGAGCGACGTCGCCGAGGTGGGTGATCTGGTGGGCGTCCTGTCCGTCATAGTCCATCACCCAGATTTCCTTGTGGCCGGTGCGGTTGGAGACGAAGTAGATGTGGGTCTCGCAGATACCGTTGATGCCGCCGCCGAGGCGAGAGATGATTTCGTCGGCGAAGCGGTGGGCGATCATACGTGTGGCCTCGTCGTTCGCGAGGTCAGAGTATTGCTTGCCGAGGATCTGAGGGGTTGTGGGGTTCTTGGCGTCAAAGAGGAAGCCCTGCACGGTGATCTGGCCGTTGTTGGCGGCGATGTTGCCGAAGACGACCATGGCGGCGTTGGCGGGGGCGGCGGACCAGAGGTTGAGATGAATCTCAGACGGTGAGCCAGGCATTTCCGGCGGAATCATGCTGGGCGAGACCATATCGAAGATGCCGGCATTCTTGAGGTCGTTGAAGAGGGTCTGGTCGAAGATGGACTTGAGAGGCAGCGTCTGCGCATTGTTGTTCAGGGGCTTAAAGCTGGCGACCGCAACGCGAATGTGCTGGACACCGAGGTTGGTACCGGTGTGGACCCAGTCCTGCGCACGGAGCGCAGGGGTGATGACTAACAGGAGAAAGCAAACAAGTAGGAGGAGATACAGCGGTTGCTTCTTACCGTTCATCATGCCTCTGCTGGTAACTTAGGAGCGCTCAATTGAACCCGGGAGTGAAGAAAATACAAGACCGTTATGTAGTTCGAGGTGGCTTGCATGATCTTTGACGCTGGAATCTTCATTTTGGAAGCCGCCTTATTGATGGTTAAGGTCGTAGGTAAAAGTGTACTCCACGGAGACGCTGGATTTGTTGTACCCCGTGGGCAGGGGACCAAAATTCTCAACGCGCTGGACGGCGCGCAGAGCGGAGCTGTCGAGTGATGGGTAGCCACTGCTTTGAGCGATGCTGATATCGCTGGGGGTGCCGTCGCTGGAAATCTTGAAAGTGATGTTGACTTTAGCGCCTACAGGTGTGCCCGGGCTGACCTCCTGTGTGTACCAGTTTTGGCGGACGCGGGTTTGAATGATGCTGACGTACCAGGGGTAGTCGAAGCCATTGCTGCCGCCTGTGACCGTGACAGGCTGCTGTGGGCCCTGATTGGTAGGCGCCATAGTGCGCGGCATGCGGTTCGCAGCTTCTTCTCCGTACGAGGCGCGATATTGCTGCTGCTGCGTAGGGGCGTTGTACCGGGTGCTTCGATGCGGCACGACTTTAGGCTGAACCTTTTTGGGGTGGATGTGAATTTCGTGCAGAGGGATGGCGTCGGGCGGCGGCACGGTAGCGATTTTTGGCAGCGGCGGCGCAGGCGCGAGCGAGGGGGTTTGAGTGGTGACGACATTCTGCGAAGGCGGTTGCAACTGCGGCAAAGGCAGCGCAGGCGCAGAGCTGACGAGGGTGGCCTGGATTGCTCCGGGGGTTTGCTGATTGCCCCATTCGGCGCCATGGAAGTGGTTGGCGATGAAGATCCAGAGGAAGACAAAGACGATGACGCCAAGATGCAGGAGAACGGAGCGGCCGAGCTTCGGCTTGCCGAGCGTTTCGGGGTCGAAGTGCATTTCCGGAAGCGAGGAGTGCGCGGCCATAAAAATGCTTCTTTACTTCTGGACGGTGGCCGGGCCGTTCCGGAGAGGCTGCGTGACGACGCTAATGTGTGTGATGCCGGCCTGCTTGACGGCGTCCATGACGGTGGCGAATGCGCCAAAGGGCACGCGCTCGTCGGCCTCAACGTAAATGATTTGCTCCGAAGGATTGACGCCTGACTTGGCGAGCAGTGCGGGCAGGTCCGCGAGGTTGACGGGCTTGTCTTGCAGGAAGACCTCCTGATCCTTGTTGATCACCAGGATCATGTGCTGCTGGGTAATGGGCTTGACGGTCTTGGTGTGGGGGACATTGACCTCAATGCCGGACTGGAGCACGGGCGCGGTAAGCATGAAGATGACCAGCAGCACGAGCACTACGTCGACCAGCGGAGTGATGTTGATGTCCGACAGCGAGGAGCGGGTGGCTCCGTTGTTAGCCGTGAAGGCCACGGGCGGCCTCCCTTTCGATGGGGTCCTGATTGGGCTTGAGGGCGACCTCTTCCATGCTGTTGAGCAACTCGCGAGCAAAGTCGTCCATGCGCGCGCCGAAGTCGCGGCAGCGTGCGGCAAAGTTGTTATAGGCGACGACAGCAGGAACGGCGACAAGGAGTCCGGCAGCGGTGGTGATGAGGGCTTCTGACACTCCGGGGGCGACGGCGCGGAGCGTCGCTGCGCCAGCAGTGCCAAGTCCGTGGAAGGCGTCAACGATGCCCATGACGGTGCCGAAGAGGCCGATGAAGGTGGCGGTAGAGCCGATGGTGGCGAGCGCGGTCAGGCGCGACTCGAGCGCGGTGAGGGACTCACTGGATGCGGTTTGTGCGGCGCGCTCAAGGGCTGTGACGTTGGTGGGCGGGCCGTAGCCGCCGGTCTGGCGGCGATAGGTTTCATAGACTTCGTCGAAGACGTTGACGAGTGGGCTGGGCTTGAAGGTCTCGGTTACGTTGGCAATTTCCTGCAGTCGGCTGGCCTTACGAAAAGCGCGCAGGAAGCGGCGGCTTTGCGCGGTGGCGCGGCGGAAACTGCCCCACTTGCCAAGAATAACGGCCCAGGACCAGAGGCTGCAGACAACGAGGATGCCAAGAACAATGAGTGCGGTGGGGCCGCTGTTGCGCAGCATCTCCACAATGGCGCTGCCGCCGGCAGGCTGGGGCAGGGGGACGCTGTTGTCCGCCTGAAGCAGTAGGAGTGCGAAGAGGAGGTGTGTCATTGTCGCTATAGACTTAACGGTACCAGAGATTGAGACGCGCGGGCGTGGATAAAGGCTGCAAGGCGAATCAGGCTGTTAAACGAAGAGACTGACGCGAAGAGACTTAGCGGAGGGTGAGAGGCGGTCGTTAAATTGGCGAGAGCAAGGCCCTCGCGGGGCTAATTCGGCAAATGCTGAATCGTGTGCAGAGAGGTTGCGGGCAAGCGTAAGGATACTTATGCAGGCGCGCAGACCGGATCTCTGACCCAGCAGGCTTCACTATGATCGAAGACAATATTAAACTCACCCACAATTGCACGGCACGCTGCAACTGAAGCGGGTTACCGGAAGACACGATAACGATGAGAGCGGCTGCATCCACCAGAAGGACGAAGAGAAAGAAGAAAAAGGGGCGCTCACCAGTGTTCTGGTGTGTGCTGGTCTTCTTTCTGTTGGTTACGGCCGTGAACCTGGTTCATACCGTCTTTTTCGTTCTTGAGGCCCGTCTCGGGCATCATGATACGCGCTGGTTCTGGGCAAGCGGCCAACTACTTGTGCATGGCTCCAATCCGTACGACCAGGATGCGGTGGGGCGACTGCAAGCAGCACTGGGCATTCCGGTAGAGACCAATAACATTTTGCGCAATCCGCCTACCGCGCTGTTTTTAGTAATTCCTCTGGGGTTTCTGCAGGGATGGGAAGCGGTGCCGGTATGGTCGTTTCTGCTTGCGGTGTGCCTGGGAATCTCAGTGCTGGTACTGCGGACGATGCTGCCGGAGACGTATCCGAAGTGGTATCTGTGGATGGCGCTCTGCTTTGCTCCGGCGGTATGTTGCGTTGGAGCAGGACAGACAGGCGTGTTTGTGCTTCTGGGACTCACGCTCTTTTTGCGTTTCCGCGAGAGCCGGCCGTTCCTTGCAGGTGCGGCGTTCTCACTCAGCGCGCTCAAGCCGCATCTGCTATTGCCGTTTGGAGTGGTATTGATTGCGTGGATCATCACGCGGAAGAGGTGGAGCGTCGTTCCGGGCCTGCTGGCGGCCATGGCTGTCCAGAGCCTGATTGGGATGGCCTTTGACCGCCATGTCTGGAGCCATTATTTTGCGGCGATGCGCAGTCAGGACCTGACCAACTTATATATTCCAACGCTTGGCGCCGCACTGCGCTCGGGGATCGATGGCTCGGCGGTGTGGCTGGAGTTTGTTCCTGTGGCTGCAGGATGCATATGGGCGCTATGGTACTTTGTGCGAAACCGCGAGCAATGGGATTGGACGACACACGGCTCATTATTGACGCTGGTTTCAATGGTGACTGCGCCCTACTCGTGGTTTACTGACCAAGCCATTGCGCTGCCGGCGATTCTGTTTGCACTGGCCGGCGAGGGCAAGCTGCGACGAGGAAGCCTGACACTGCTGCTGTTCCTGATGATACTGGCAACACTGGAGCGGTTGGTGACGCAGACCCTGTTCTTTGAGCCATTCTGGTGGCAGGGCGTGGCTTGGCTGCTGTGGTACCTGTACGCTACGAGCCATAAATTGAAAGAAGCTGCCGTGGTGGCGGTCTAAGGAGACGAATGTGCTGTCGCCGAGTAGCTTTGTGATCGCATTTGTGCTGGCGGCGGGGCTGCTGGGCGCCGGCGTGTATCTGGTGCGGAGGCCGGAAAGGATGCTGGCGATGTTTTCGCAGGGGCAGGTGGAGCAGCGGTTCGGTGAGAGATTCTTTCGCTGGGTGGGGTGGTTTTATATCTGCGGCGGCGCGCTGGGCCTGCTGATGCTGATTGTGGCGGCGGCGGTGGACTTCGGACATTTGCACTTGCGGTGAGCCAGGGGAATCAGGGCACTACTCCCTTTCTGTGGCGAGTCCTGCTATGCTGCGCGGAGAATCTCTGTAACAGGACGCTTATGCTGCTGGAGCTGCGTGCGGAAAATTACGCGGTGATCGATCACGCGATTGCGGAGTTCGGGCCGGGGCTGAACCTGCTGACGGGCGAGACCGGCGCGGGCAAGTCAATTCTGGTGGACGCGCTGGCGCTGCTGATGGGCGCCAAGGGATCGGCCGATGTGGTGCGGCATGGGGCCGAAAAGGCAGTTGTGTCGTGCGTATTTGAGAGCACGCCAGGGTCGGAGGCCACGCTTGAAGCGAACGGCATTGACCTTGAGGGACACGAGATCATTCTGCGGCGTGAGATTGCCGAAGGCGGCAAGGGGCGCGTGTACGTGAACAATCAACCGGCGACGGTGAGCGTGCTGCGGCTGCTGGCTCCGGAGCTGGCGCTTGTGCATGCGCAGAGCGAGACGCTGGGGTCGTTTGACGGAGCGCAGCAGCGGCACCTGCTGGACCGCTTTGCGAGTCTGAGTGCGGAGGCTGTGGCCGACGCATACTCGCGGTGGAAGGGATTAAAGGACCGCCTGGAAGAGCTGGAGCGCGACGAGCAGGACCGGCTGCGGATGGTTGACCTGTGGCAGTTCCAGAATAGAGAGATCTCAGGCGCTGGGTTGACGGCGGGCGAAGACGAGGCTCTGGAGACGGAACGCAAAGTGCTGATGAACGCCGAAAAGCTCTACAGCGCGGCGATGAGCGCATATGAGCTGCTGTATGACGGGTCGGGGTCGGCGGAGTCGACCCTACGGGCGGCGCTGAAACAAATTGAGGAGCTGGCGCGGTTCGACACGAAGTTCAGCGAGCAGGCGCAGGCGCTGGCGGGGACACTGGCAGTGGTGGAAGACGCGGGCGCGACGGTAAGGGATTTTGCCGAGGGGGCACAGGCTTCTCCGGAGCGGTTGGCTGAGATTGAAGATCGGCTGGCAATGCTGGACAGGCTGAAACGAAAGTATGGGGCAACGGTCGCGGACGTGATTGCGTACGGCGAAGATGTAGCGCGGAAGCTCGAAGAAGTGGAGAATCGCGACGAGACGCTGAAGACGGTCAGAGCACAACTGGCGCAGGCTGCGGGTATCTATCGACAGACGGCAGAAACGATGCATGCTGAGCGCGCCGCGGCGGCGAAGAAGCTGGAAAAGCTGGCCGAGGCGCAGATTAACGATCTGGCGATGAAGGCGAAACTGGGCGTTACCGTTGCTGCGAATGAAGACAGCGAGGTCTGGACAGCGCATGGGTGGGACGCCGTCGAGTTCAGGATTGCGACCAATGCGGGCGAGCCGATGAAGTCGTTGGACGAGATTGCATCAGGCGGTGAAATGTCGCGCGTGATGCTGGCTCTCAAGGTGACGGTGGAAGAGGGCGCGGCGAAAGGTCAGCGGCGCAAGACGGCAGTTCCGCGAACACTGGTGTTCGACGAGATCGACATAGGCATTGGAGGGCGCGCGGCTGAGGCAGTTGGACGGAAGCTGAAGGAGCTCTCGAAGGCGCAACAGATTCTGTGCGTGACGCACCTTCCACAGATTGCGGCGTTTGCCGATCAGCACTTCGTAATCGAGAAGCAGGAGCGGCAGGGTCGGACAAAGACTTCTGTCCGGCTGATGAAAGATCCGGAGCGAGTGGAAGAGATAGCCCGCATGTTAAGTGGCGAGAAGCTAACGGACGCCTCACGCAAGAATGCAGAGCAGATGCTGAAGGCAGCAAAGGGTCAATAGGCAACCTGACAAATGCCTGAATACCGAACCCTATCCTGGCGCGCTGTGGGCGGTGCAGTGCATGACTCCCATGAACCTGCTCCAGGGGCCAACGAGGTCGCGGTACTGGAGTGCGATGACCCGAGCGAGCTGGTGCAGGTGGTTGGCATCGTGCGCGGCCCATGTGGCGAGAAGTTGTGACAGCGTGACGGAGCCGAGCGCAGGGTGGAGTCCGCGGAGGGAGA
>JASHUR010000395.1 GCA_030039895.1 Acidobacteriaceae bacterium
TGAAAGACCATCGGCCCGATATACGTCACGTTCGCATCCGCTGCCACCGGATCAGACTCCGGTGATCCCACAATCAACGCCAGGTCCCCGGCCAGCAGGTCGACCACCCGCTTCACGGGCTTCAGCCCATGCTCCTGCATCACCGCGCCAAAAAATTCCGCTCCGCTCGGCAGCCCCGCCGGCCGCTCGTCTTCCCACCACGTAAAGCCACGGCTCGCCGGATGGATATTCCCCTGCAGCACAGTCGCCAGCGGCGCCTTCGCGACGCGCGCCGCCAGGCAGGCAATCGGCTCAAACGAATCCACCACCATGTCGGGATTGAATCCGCGCACCAGGTCCACATACGCAGCCACCGCGCCGCGAACATACGGCTCGCTGGTGTAAACGCCTGCGAAGAAGTGCTCCACGTCCCATCCCTCCGCCACCATCGTCAGGTCGAACGCAGGTTCGGGCATCGGCGTCGCCGGCATTGGCAGGCTCGTCAATCCCGCTTCTGCAATCAGGATTTGCGGCGCGGGCGCTGGATTGAAGACCGCCACTTCATGCCCGCGATCGGCCAGTGCCCGCGCAATGGGAACCATGCGCGTCGGCAGTCCCAGGTCATTCGCGGGGAGCATCGTGAAAAGAAATCTGGCCATTCGGCCTCCTTCAAATCGCTGTCGAGGGCCCGGCGCGCACGCTGCAATTGCGCGCCCACTACATATAAGGTTGGGGATTTCGCGGGAAGGGCTGAAGAATCCGAAAGAGTGAGTTCAGGGTTCGGACTTCCCGAATCTAGCCGCTGCATAATGCGCTGTCAAGGAAGCTGCTGAGCAACGTGGAACTGCGAGGCGTTGCGCCCGGGCCAATTCGCCCGCAGAACCCCATCCTCCACGCCGCCCCACGAGCCGAGGCTCTCAACCTGCATATTGCCGATTTGGCGCCCGTTGGATTTCTTCGGCGTCGAGCTCATTCCGAGAATAAAATTCATTCAATCCCGAGGAGGCCCTCCATGAGATCCAATTGGATTCGGTTGGCTGGCATCTTCTTCCTCATTGCATCGTTTCCTGGCTTCGCAGCCGCGGTTCGCGCGCAGAGCAAGGCCGACGAAGCTGCCGTTCGGAATATTCCGCAGGCATTTGCGGCCGCGTGGGCCAAGCATGACGGACAACAACTGTCCCTGATCATGTCTGATGACGTGGACTTCGTCGACGTCGGTGGTGATTGGCTGCGTGGAAGAGCAGATTTCGCGCTCTATCACAGCCGGCTGCTTTCCTCCCGTTTCCGAAACTCGATTGTCACGCCGCTTGAGATCTCGGTCCGCTTTCTCCGCCCCGATCTTGCAGTGCTTCACTGGAGTTGGAGAATCGACGGCGACCGGAACTTTGACATGACTCCCCGGAAACCGCGCTTCGGGCTCTTCACAATGATCGTCGCAAAGAGAAAGGGAAAATGGCTGGTCGTGGTAGCGCAGAACACCAACCGGATCCCGCCTCCCAACCCCGATCCTGAGATGGAAGGGATTAAACCAGGCATTCTCTTCCCCGCCGGCCACTAGAAGCGTTTAGGCTACCCGGGAACTCGGGTGATCTACACTCACCAGATTCTCAGTTGCTGGTAACAGGACAAACCGCCCATCGAGCGATGCGGTGCTCGAACGTGGGCCGGTTTCGTACTCGGCGATTATGTATCAAGTAAGCCCGGAGGACGCGTCATCGGAGACTGCCGACCTCTATGTGGCCGGGGCTGGCTCCGAGCGCCATCGAATCCCAAACTCTCACCTTCGCGTACTGATGCTCGACCATGGTCCAATGCGAGTTAATATTCGGACACGTCACAAAACCCAGCTCCCAGGCGCACGAAGCAAGTTCATACCGCATCTGGCACAAACTGTGTATCCGCACCCTTCTCAAAAGACGACGTATGCCCTCTTCCACGGCTCATCGTTGGTCACTCGCCACTTGTGTACAGAGCCAGTGTGCGGTTGGGCGATGTGTTACGCCGTTTTGCTAGATATTCCAATTCGAGTGCCTGAAGGGGGCAACTTCAATCGCGTACGAGACTTTCCTAACCGTATCTTCTTCCAATCTTGCGAGTTTCCTTGATCGACCCAAACTTAGAATCGTCTTTTCAGTTCGTGATTTGAATTCACATTTCCTGGACGACATTCCCGCCACTGGTGAGCGCGATCTTCAGGCGAGCTCGGCCCCCGACTGGTCTTACCGCTGTCCGGGGAACACTGTGTCCGCCGGGAAAGCCGCTCGTTGTGGCCCTTGCTGATACCTCGGCGCTAACAACGTAATTCAGCTTTAACTTCACTTTCGTGCGTTGTTCGCAGCTTCCTCGATAAATGCGGCAACTTCCTTCGGATGTGAGATGTAGACTACATGGCTGGCGCCCGGCACTTCGGTTACGTGGCTCCTGGCGCGCGCGGCATACCAACGCTCCAGTTTGGGGCTGATCGTGCGATCGCTCCCCGCCACCACCATCCAGCTTGGCTTGGTCCGCCACGCCGCGGCCGTGATCACTGCTGAGAAGTTCTGCGCGAAGTTAAACACCTGCGAGCGCGCCATAAAGGCAGCTTGGCTGGCGGGAAGGTCGGCGGCGAACAGTTCGTGGAATCGGGCGGGATCTATGTAAGTGAAGCCGTCTGGCGTCTTCTTGATTGCGCCAGACTTGGCCAGGTCGCTCGGGAAGCGCTTGCCGTCTTGCGATTCGCTTTCTCCCACATCCGGCATGTGAGCGGCGACATAAACGAGCCCGACAACGGATGGATCAGTGCCGGCTTCGGTGATGACAGCGCCACCATAGCTATGGGCGACAAGAATGCATGGACCGTTTTGCAAAGCAAGGACGCGTTTTGTGGCGGCGACGTCCTCCTTAAAGGTCGTCTCTGGTTCTTGCACCATGCTGACTGTATAGCCATCCTTAACCAGAATGTCGTAAACGCCTTTCCAGCCGGAGGCATCAGCCCAGGCGCCGTGCACCAGGACAATATTCTTTACAGGAGTGCTTTGCGCCCGGGCAGAGATCCCCGCGAACGTCGCAAGGAGCCCGATTAGGGCAAAAACAGTTTCGGGAATCAAACGAAATTGCCGATTGTTATCCGTATACATATATCCCTTTCTTTCTTCGAGCTAAATACCCGGGTTCGTCTGCAGCTTTATTCGGAGCAAAAGCCATTCGCGCCACAGCTCAAATGATTCGGCCCAATGATGCCCAAGGTCAAGTTGCGTTCACGGATCTCCACGGCAGCTCGAGGCGAACCGCAAGTCAGCAATTCACATACATGCCACCCTGCTGATTGTCCTAAGCCGTTTTATTGAGGCAGTTCTTCACCGGACTGCTCGCGCACCATGTACTCTGCGTACCAATCTGGCCAGTTGGGGTCGGCTTGCCCTGTCCGTTTTTCGTGCTCCCCATGCGCCTTCGCTGCGCGAATCATTGCCTGCGCAAGATCGTCCGCCGACGCATACGTCGTGTCGCCCGCAACGCGTCCAGGAAGCCGTTGCGTGACTTCCTGCAGCAACCAGCTATTGCCATCCGGGTCGCTGAACGAGACAAAGGAGCTGTAACTGAGATGTTCGGGCTGTGTCCCGCTGACTCGGGCGCCGATGCCTGGAAATCTGCAGGCAGTCCCGGTTTCACAGTGGAATACCTCGCTTGCATCGATGCCTCGCATCACCAGTTGCTGACGCGCACTCTCAATGTCGGAAACGGCGAGGAGCAGGCCCTGGGCCGAACCGGGTGTCGCCGATGTGAGGTTTACCCCGAATTGGATCGAGCTTCCGGAACCGGGCGGCGTGAACTGGACCAGACGGAAGGCACTGCCGGCGGTGCGATCGGCGTCGAGCCGCCACCCGAGCTTTGTGTAGAACTCCTTTGCGCGATCGACATCGGAGACTGGGATGACAACCACTTCGAGCTTCATGTCGACATTATGGATGCTCGTACCATTCGTAGCTTTCTTACTGTGTATTTCGTTAATGCTCATTGTTGACTCCGATGTAGCGAGGGATGGCCGGCCCTCATATTGCCGAAGAATTTGAGACGGTGGGCCCATCCGTTCATTGACGAGAAATTTATCCTGCTTCAGGGAGACCTTACGCACCCTCGACGATGCGAAAGTCTCGTTCCGCGCCGGAACCGAGTGCCTGAAGCGCCTTCTGGTATGCCTTGCTTTCGTAAGCTGCGAGGGCGATCTCGT
>JASHUR010000396.1 GCA_030039895.1 Acidobacteriaceae bacterium
CGAACTCGTATCACGATCCGGCAAAGATCATCCGTGATGCGCGGCTCGCCCTGCTCGGCGTCGAGCGTCAGGTAGAGACGCAGGGAATTCCCTGCGAGACGAAGGCACTGCAAGGCAGCGTGAGGGATGTCATCGCGCGGGAGATCCGCAAAACCGATTCCTGCCGTCTGATCGTAGGTACTCATGGATGCAGCTCAAAGGGCCGTCCCATGCTGGGTTCTGTGGCCAGCGATCTGCTGATCTCAATCGACGTTCCTGTGATGGTCGTAGGCCGTGGGGCGCGTGAGGTCGTTGAGCACTCCACCCCACGCAGAATACTGCACCCTGTATCGCTGATGGACATTGATCACAGCAGTATGCAACTGCCACTGAACGTCGCACAGACATGCCGCGCAGAACTGACGCTATTGCATGTGATCGATCCGGACCTGATGACATGCATCAACCCGGAACGTGTCATTGAGTGGGCCGGCGCCAGGTTGAGAAGCTTGGTCCCGGACACCGATCTTATGCCCAAGGTCAACACAAGAATCTGCTACGGAGAAACGGCGGAGGAGATCCTGAAGGCAGCGGAGCAGACTCAGACAGACTTGATCCTGCTCGGCTCCAGCGGCCACAGTTCGTGGTCCTTCAACGAGAGCGTGGCGTACAGGGTGCTGAGCGCTTCATCGTGCCCCGTGCTGACTTACACTCATGAACCATATCGCACACAAATTGAGGCGCTGGAGGCGATGCACCGTAAGGTTACGGCCGATTCGTACGAGCAGGTCTCGATCAGCCGGCAAACCGATAGAAGCGCAGCGCGCGCTCTGTAGAAAGGCAGGCTATGTTGTCAGTATCGTGCGGCATTGTGCAAAGTTGTGCAAGTTGCAGTCAACGGCATCAGCGGATCTTCTGCAACTTCAGTGAGGAAACTCTGGAGCGTCTCGATGCGATCAGCATGCAGCTTGCCTTGCCTTCGCGGGCCGTGGTCTTCAAGGAAGGCCAGACCGCGGATGCTGTCTTCCTGGTGTGTGAAGGCCAGTTGAAGCTTTACACGATCTCCCGCGAAGGGCGGGTAATGATTGTGCGTCTTGCACTGCCCGGAAGTTTGTTAGGCCTAAGCGCGGTGTTGAACGGCTCGGAATATGAAGTTTCCGCGGAGACTCTTATGCCCAGCGTTCTCAAGCGTATTACGCGTCAGGACTTCATGAACTTCCTCCATACCTATCCGGAGGTTGGCCGGCGCACATCTGAGGTTTTGGCGAAGGAATATCGCGATATCTTTCAGGATGCGCGCCGTCTTGCGCTCTCCGGCTCCGCATCGGGACGGGTTGCCCGTCTTCTGCTCGACTGGTCGGCAGAGGCGGAAAAAGGAAGGCCCGAGCTTCGCTTTACAATGTCACTGACCCATGAAGAGATGGCGAATATGGCCGGAACATCGCGCGAAACAGTCACTCGCCTTCTGAATCGCTACGAGCGCGGTAAACTGATTGCCCGGGAAGGCTCGTCGATCGTTATCCTCAATCCCGACCGGCTGGATTCCTTTGCGGAGTGACAGAAAGGGCAGGAAGTGTATGGCGATGTCAAGAAATGTTCGTACCGGAGTGCTGATGATTCACGGCGGCGTGACCCTGGTGCTCGGCATGTCCTTTTTGTATCTCAGCGCTACCATGACCAATCCTCTGTTTGAGGCGCTTGCCGTGGTGGCTGCGATTCTTCTCGCCGCTGCCGCTCTGGTGCTGGCTGCTATTACTGACTGGTTTGCCGCCTTCAGCGCTGGAGTCAAAAGCGCCCACCGCCTTACGTTCTATCTGCTGGCCGGAATCGCCTTTGCACTGGCCGGCATATTCATCGGGTACTACCCCAAGATTTACCTGCAATGGCTTGTTGCATTCGCGGCTCTGCACGCGCTCATCTTCGGAGTCTCGGCATTTATGTTTGTGTTCACCACCGGGCATCACAAGCTGGAGCGTAGCCTGATGCTTGTGCTTGGTGTGTTCTCGGTGCTGTTTTCCGGCATCATGGCGGCCTGGATTGTGTATCTGAATGACCGTAAAGCCATCGCTCTGCTGGGGGCATATCTACTCTTTGTCGGCATCAAACTCCTCATCTTCGCGTGGAACTCGCATCGCAAGGCAGAGATTGAAGGGCCGCGCCTTCTTCAGCAACGGCCTGCTGTTCCTTAGCCCTGCGACACTCGCGGTTTGTTGCATTCAGTAATTCACAGGAATGAAATAAAGCCTGAACCCGGCGTGTGCGCAGTTCTGTTACAAAGGCCATAACGGCGGCGACTCGCTTTGCATCTCAAGCCTATATAGATCACAGTGTGATGAGGTCACCAATGAATACTTCTGATTTAATGCAGCCTCCTGTTGATGCCCTGGAACAGCCTCTTTCGGCCCACGAGATCGAGCAGATGAACGCGTGGTGGCGGGCATGCAACTACCTGTCGGCAGGAATGATTTATCTCTACGACAATCCGCTGCTTCGCGAACCGCTGCGCGCGGAGCATATCAAGCGGCGCCTGCTGGGCCACTGGGGATCTGACCCCGGGCAGAGCTTTGTCTGGGTGCATCTGAACCGTCTTATCAGGAAACTTGATCTGAACATGATCTATATTTCCGGCCCCGGCCACGGCGCGCCAGCGACCCTCGCAAATGCTTATCTGGAAGGCACATATTCTGAGGTATATCCCGACAAAAGCCAGGATGAAGCCGGACTGCGGAGGTTCCTGCGCCAGTTTTCTTTCCCAGGCGGCATTGGAAGCCACTGCACGCCGGAGACGCCCGGCTCGATCCACGAAGGCGGAGAGCTTGGCTACAGCCTTTCGCATGGCTTCGGAGCGGCGTTCGATAATCCTGACCTGATTGTGGCCGTTGTTGTAGGTGACGGTGAGGCCGAAACCGGCCCGCTCGCGACTTCCTGGCATTCCAATAAATTTCTCAATCCTGCACGCGATGGCGCGGTGCTGCCCATCCTTCATCTCAATGGATACAAGATCGCCAATCCCACCATTCTTTCGCGGATCCCCGAGGAGGAACTGGATTCGCTGTTCCGCGGATATGGCTACATCCCCTACTTTGTTGAGGGCGACGATCCTGAAGTTATGCATCGCAGAATGGCATCGACCCTCGAGCAATGCATTCGCGAAATTCATGCCATTCAGCAGAATGCACGTTCCGGCGGCAATGTGAGCTACGCGCGCTGGCCAATGATTGTATTGCGGACGCCAAAGGGATGGACCGGGCCGAAAGAAGTCGATGGACACAAGGTCGAGGGCTTTTGGCGCGCGCATCAGGTACCCATTCTTGACGTGCCTGAGAATCCCGAACACTTGAAAATGCTGGAGGAGTGGTTACGCAGCTATAAGCCGGAAGAGTTGTTCGATGAAAAGGGCGCGCCTGTTGCAGCCTTGAAGGCGCTGGCTCCTGAAGGCAAGCGGCGCATGAGCGCAAACCCGCACGCGAATGGCGGTCTACTGCGCAAGCCGCTAGAGATGCCGGATTTTTGTGACTATGCCGTCGAGGTCAAGAACCCCGGTGCGGAGGAAGCGCTTCCGACCGACATTCTGGCCCAATTCCTGCGCGACGTGATGCGGCGGAACATGACGAACTTCCGCGTCTTCGGTCCGGACGAGACCGCGTCAAACAAGCTGCAGAAGATTTATGAAGCGACCAAGAAGACCTGGCTCGAAGAATTCAAGCCTGAGGACCTGGATGGCGGAGAGCTCGGTGTTGACGGCCGCGTGATGGAGATGCTGAGCGAGCACACATTGGAAGGCTGGCTGGAAGGCTATCTGCTTACAGGCCGGCACGGCTTCTTCTCAAGCTACGAAGCCTTTGTGCATGTCATCGACTCCATGTTCAACCAGCATGCCAAGTGGTTGGAGGCGAGTAAGCGCGAGTCATCCTGGCGCGCGCCTATCTCGTCGCTCAACCTGCTCATTACTTCGCTGGTATGGCGGCAGGACCACAACGGCTTTACGCATCAGGACCCCGGTTTTCTGGATGTAGTGACGAACAAGAGCGCGGAGATCGCGCGCATCTATCTGCCCCCGGACGCGAACTGTCTGCTGAGCGTGGCCGACCACTGTCTGCGCAGCACGAATTATGTAAATGTGATTGTGGCCGACAAGCAGCTGCACCTGCAGTATCTGGACATGGATGCTGCGATCAAGCACTGCACCAAGGGCATCGGCATTTGGGACTGGGCCAGCACGGACGACTGTGAAGACCCGGACGTCGTGATGGCTTGTGCAGGAGACGTGGCCACGCAGGAGTGCCTGGCCGCGGTTTCGATTCTGCGCAAGCATTTTCCGGATTTGAAGATTCGCTTTGTCAATGTGGTTGATCTCTACCGCCTGCAGCCGGATACCGAGCATCCGCACGGCCTGTCAGACCGCGACTTCGATTCTCTCTTTACGAAGGACAAGCCCATCATCTTCAATTTCCACGCTTATCCGTGGCTCATTCATAAGTTGGCATACCGCCGCACCAATCATGCAAACCTGCATGTGCGTGGCTACAAGGAAAAGGGCAACATCAACACTCCTCTGGAGCTGGCAATTGAGAATCAGGTGGACCGCTTCAACCTGGCGATTGACGTGATCAATCGCGTGCCTCGCCTGCAGGAAAAGGGTGCGCACGCAAAAGAATGGTTGAAGGAGCAGATCATCGAGCACATTGCCTATGCGCACCGCTATGGTGTTGACAAGCCGGAGGCCCGCAACTGGAAGTGGCCCGAATGAGGGCTGAAGAACGCGGCAAACTGGTGCTCGCTGTCAACAGCGGTTCTTCCTCGCTTAAGTTTGGACTTTTTATTGAGAAGAACGGCGATGAGGCAGCGCTTTTCAGCGGAGAGGCGAGCGGCATTGGAAGGCCCGACGGCAAGCTCAAGATTGTTGACGCTGCGGGCGGGGCTGTCTTCAGTGATGGGCACTCGTCCGGCACGCAGGCCGAGGCGCTTGAGTCGATTCTGGGGCAGCTCAGGAGCCATGGCGTTGATGCAATCGCTGCGGTTGGTCACCGCGTGGTGCACGGCGGTCCGCACCTTAGGCAGCATCAGCGCATCACCGACGACGTGCTCGTGACGCTCAAGGCGGCGGTACACTTTGCTCCCCTGCATATTCCGGCCTCGGTTGCGCTGATTGAGAAATGCAGGCAGCTGCTTCCGCATGCCGAACAGTTTGCCTGCTTCGATACGGCGTTTCACGCGACCATGCCGGAAACCTCCGCGCGCTATGCCCTGCCCGAAGAGCTCTATGACAAAGGGGTGCAGCGGTATGGCTTTCATGGCCTGTCCTACGAGTCGATTCTGCATCGCATGCGGAGCACGCTGCCGCTCCGAGTGGTCTGCGCGCATCTGGGCAGCGGCGCAAGCCTGGTCGCGCTGCGCGACGGCCGCTCTGTCGACACCAGCATGGGTCTCACTCCAACCGGAGGCATCCCCATGGCAACGCGCGTCGGCGACCTTGACCCCGGCGTGCTGTTGTTCCTGATGCGCACCGAGGGCATGGACGCAAATGCGCTGGAGGCGACGGTGAACCACCGCAGCGGACTTGGCGCACTCTCCGGTGGGGAAAACGATATGCAGAAGCTGCAAAGCGCCATGCAAAACGGAGATCAGAGGGCCGCGCTCGCAATCCATATCTTTGCCGGGGCGGTGCGTAAGTTCATCGGAGCCTATGCGGCCGAGTTGGGCGGACTCGATATGCTCATCTTCACCGGAGGGATTGGCGAACACAGCGAGTTCGTTCGCAACCTTATATGTGAGGGGCTTGAGTTTTTGGGCATTGCTCCCGGCCAGAAGGGTGCGACGTCCAGGGTCATCACCATGACCAGCGAAGAAGAGGTGCAAATTGCCCGCCACGCCCGGCGTTTGATGGCCGACTCCAAAAACTGATAGTGCTTTGTTGGCTGCGCAGCCAAAGTGTGATTCCCATCACATCGTTTCGTCCTTGAACGCTCTAAAGTCAGAATCAGATCAAGTGATGCCGAGCACACGGAGCGGGAGATGGATATGCAGCAGACCCTGAAGTTAATTCGCGGCAGATATTCTGAGCGCGGCGCCTTTGACGCCAACCGCCCGGTCGCCAAATCGGACCTGATGATGATTCTGGAGGCCGCGCGATGGGCCCCAACGCCGAACAACATGCAGAACTTCGAGATTGTCGTTGTGGACGACAAGCAGCAGCTCGAAGCCATCGGCAAGATTCCCGCCTACATGTCGGAAGACTTCCTGCGCGAAAACTATGCCGAGATCGTGTTCACGGAAGAAGAGCTTCG